>DAISWT010000103.1:0-3170 GCA_036826235.1 Acidobacteriota bacterium
CGACGAGCGCGCCCTCGTCACAACACTCACCAAGAAGATGAGTGAGGATCTCACCGACTATCTGCTGGAGATGGGCTTTCGGGTGCGCTACCTGCACTCCGAGATCGACACGCTGGAGCGCATCGAGATCATCCGCGGCCTGCGGCTGGGCGAGTTCGACGTCCTGGTGGGCGTCAACCTCCTGCGCGAGGGGCTCGACCTCCCCGAGGTGTCGCTGGTCGCCATCCTCGACGCCGACAAGGAGGGTTACCTGCGATCGGCCGGGTCGCTCATCCAGACCTGCGGCCGCGCCGCGCGCAACGTCCGGGGGAGGGTCTTCATGTATGCCGACGTGGTCACCGAGTCGATGCGCGCGGCGATCGAGGAGACCAGCCGCCGCCGCGCCTTGCAGGGAGAGTACAACCGCGAGCATGGCATCACGCCCGAGACCATCATCAAGGCGATTGACGAGGTCCTCGGCAGCATTTACGAGGCCGACTACCTGAAGGTGCCCGTCGAGGGGGACGAAGGGCAGGAGACCGGCCGCAGACCCGAGGAGATCGAGGCCGAGATCACCCGCCTGCAGACGGACATGCGCGCCGCGGCCGAGCGCCTGCGCTTCGAGGAGGCCGCCGCGCTGCGGGACCGCATCCGGTATCTGAAGAAGATCCTCGTGGTCGCCGGCGCCTGAGGCCCAACCGCCCGGCGCGGTATCGTCATGAGCGACATGGACCCGCAGACGCCCGCCCGCCTGAGGCTCGACGACCTGCCCGAGGCGCCCGGGGTCTATCTGTACCGCGACCGGCGCGGGGCGATCATCTACGTCGGCAAGGCCCGCTCGCTGAAAGGCCGGGTGCGCTCCTACTTCCAGGAATCGTCGGCGGGGCAGGCGCCGAAGACCGACGCCCTGCTGGACGAGATCCACGACCTCGAGTACATCGTCACCCGCACCGAGGTCGAGGCGCTCATCCTCGAGAACAACCTCATCAAGAAGGAGCGGCCCCGCTTCAACATCCGGCTGCGGGACGACAAGAACTTCCCGTATCTCAAGATGACGACAGCCGAGAGGTTCCCCCGGGTGGTCCTGGTCCGTCGGGCGCGCCTGGACGGCAACGCTTACTTCGGTCCGTACGTCCCCGCCTCGACGGCGCGCCGCACCATTCAGATGGTGGCGCGGCACTTCAAGGTCGCCACCTGCTACCTGGAGGACATGGACGGCACACGGCCACGGCCGTGCCTGCTGTACCAGCTCAACCAGTGTCTGGGCCCGTGCGCCGGGCTGGTGGAGGACGCCGAGTACGCTCAGGCGGTGCAGGACGCCCGGCTGTTCCTGGAGGGGCGCAATCGGGACCTCCTGAAGAGCCTGAAGGACAAGATGGCGCGCGCGGCGGCGGAGGAGCGCTTCGAAGCCGCGGCGCATTATCGGGATCTGGTGAAGGGCCTGCAGACGGCTCATGTGAAGCAGCGCATCGCCTCGGTCGGTCTCGAGGAGGAGGACTACGTTGCCTTCCACCGCGAGGGCGGGCTCGCCTCGGTGCAGATCTTCCAGATGCGCGGCGGTCAGGTGCAGGCCCGCCGGGAGTTCTCGTTCGAGGGGATCCGCGAGGGGGACGACGAGTTCCTGTCCACTTGCCTGACGCGCTATTACGAGAGCGTGGACTACATCCCGAAGACCATCTGCGTGCCCGTCGACCCGGCCTCGAAGGAGGTCCTGGAGGAGTGGCTGTCCGGCAGGAAGGGCGAGCGCGTGACCGTCCTGGCCCCCCGCCGCGGGCAGCGGCGGCGGCTCCTGGAGACGGCGGCGAAGAACGCCGGGATCTCGTTCGAGGCGATGTTCCGCGCCCCGCACACCTACGGGGTGGAGATCCTCGAGGGGCTGCAGGAGGCGCTGGGGCTCGACGAGCCGCCGCATCGGATCGAGTGCTTCGACATCTCGCACATCCAGGGGAGCGACCAGGTCGCGTCGATGGTGGCCTGGGAAGCGGGGCGGCCGAAGCGCTCCGACTTCCGCCGCTTCAAGATCAAGACGGTGGAAGGGAGCGACGACTTCGCCGCCATGGGCGAGGTGATCGGCCGTCGTTACGCGCGCCAGTTGCAGGAAGGGAAGGACCTCCCCGATCTGGTCCTGATCGACGGCGGCAAGGGTCAGCTGTCCTCGGCGGTTGCGGTCCTCGAGACACTGGGCGTCGGCCATCTTCAGGTCGCCGCGATCGCCAAACGTGAGGAGGAGGTCTTCCTGGACGGGCGCCGGGATTCGGTGCGTCTCCCGCACGACTCTCCGATCCTGCATCTGATCCAGAGAATCCGCGACGAGGCGCACCGTTTCGCCGTCACCTACCACCGCAGGACGCGTTCGAAGCGCCTGCTGTCCACCGAGCTGACGACGATCGAAGGGGTCGGCCCCCGCCGCGCCCGGCTGCTGCTGCGCCGCTTCGGCTCGGTGCAGGGGGTGCGCGAGGCGCCCCTCGAATCGGTCGCCGAGGCGGTCGGCCGGGGCCTGGCTGAGAGGATCAAGACCCGTCTGGAACGGGGTCAGTCCGGGAGCTCTGTGATATAGTCCGCCGCCGATGGCGAAGAACGGCGCATCGTTCTTGTCCTCCGGGCCCTTCCGATTCCTTGTCTTCGTGCTGTGCGCTGTGCTTCTGTGCGCGGCGGGGGCCGCTTTTCTGTTGTACAGCGTCACCCACCCGGCGCGCGACCGGGAGCGGATCGACCCGGCCGACCTGCTGCTGCGCGCCGAGGACGTCACCTTCCGCGCCTCGGACGGGGTCCTGCTCTCGGGCTGGCTGGTCAAGGGAGCGCCGCGGGCGCCGGTCATCATTCTTTGTCACGATCTGGGCGGGTCGCGTTCGACCCTCCTGGGCTCCGGGGTGTCGCTGAACCGGGCGGGGTACCCGCTGCTGGTGTTCGATTTCCGAGGCCACGGGGCGAGCGCCGGGTCGGGCTCGGACCTCGGGGTCCGCGAGAAGCGCGACATCGACGGCGCCGTCGCGTACCTCAAGGGCCGCGATGACATCGACGGCAGCCGCGTCGGTCTCTGGGGCATCGGCATGGGGGCGTACGCCGGCGCCCTGGCGGCGCTGGACAATCCGGCGATCGTGGCGCTGGCGCTGGACTCGCTCTACCCGGACGTGGGCACACAGCTCGATCGACTTGTGCAAGAGTGGATCCCGCCGGCGCTGCACGGCCTC
>DAISWT010000103.1:3194-5814 GCA_036826235.1 Acidobacteriota bacterium
CTGCACGTGGTGTACAAGCCGTACCTGGCGATGCGCTCGAAGGCGCCGGCGCTGTCCTCGTCACTCGCCGGTCTGGAAGGCCGGGACGTTCTGCTGATTGCCGCGACCGATCCGCCCGACCGCTACCAGGAGGAGAAGGCGATCTACGCCGCCCTGCCGGAGGGTCCGAAGGGAGGTAAGAACCTCCTCGAGCTGAAGGCCTCCGTGGTCACCGGACTCTACGCCGAAGACAAGAAGACCTACGACAGCGCCATCGTCCGCTTCTTCTCCGCCAGCCTGCCCAAAGGAGGCGCTTCGAAGACACCGGCGGGGAAACCGATCCAGGTCCTGGAGCGCTAGGTACCTGCCCGACGTCCCCGGTTATGTCGCCCACGGTCATTCCTGCCGGCCTGTCCATAACTCCGACGCCGGTTTTCTTCGCATTCCCGGGCTCTCTTCCACAGCCACATCGACAATTAAGATTTGGACAGGGCGGCCGGTTCGGGGTATATTTTGCGCGACCTCAAAGCCATTTTTGACTCGCAGTGCGGTTTCTCAGGGGGAAGTTCACGTGGTGCCTGCGGTAGAAGTGGAACGCGGTCGTTCGCGCCTTGTTCCGGAGTTGGCGCGGGATGAGGGTCATTTCGACCGGTCCGGGGAACCCTTCGGCACCGCCTCGATCGTCCTCCAGTTCCGCTCGGTCACGATGAGGCTCGATGACCTGTCGCGCCTGCAGGCCGAGAACCTGGCGCGCCGCTACCGGAGATTCATCGTCGCCGGCGACACGGACCCGAGCGTGTCGATCTCCTTCAGGCGGGCCGGGGTCGCGCATTTTCTCGAGCCGCGCCGCGATGGAACGCCCGAGACCTACCGCCTCGAGAGCCGGCGCCGGGACGGAGACCTGGCGCTCTGGTCCTATGAGTTCGCCGGTCGCCTGAACACCTCGTCGGGAGGGGCGGAGCTGGCCTTGGTCGCAGAGACGGGCGAGCTCTTCGATCGCGGGTTGGAGAATTTCCTGCGCGCCCTGACGGCCTCTCTGATCCTGGAGCAGGGAGGGCTTCTGCTGCACGCCTCCGCTGTGGTGAGAGGTGGCCGGGCCTATCTGTTCTTCGGACCTTCCGGGCGGGGCAAGACGACGGTCACGCTCCTGTCTCCGGGGGACGTGGTGCTGAGCGACGACTTGTCCCTGGTCGTGAGAAACGGTGACCGGTTTGAAGCGGCGGGGATACCGTTCGGGATGGCGCACCACCGGATCCCGGATACCAACGCATCGTTCCCCATCGCCTCGCTGAACGCCCTGTCACAAGGTTCCCGGGCGCGGCGGCAGCCGCTGACCGGGGCCGCCGCGGTGGCGGAGATCGTCGCCAGCCTGCCGTTCGTGATGCAGGAAACGGGGCAGTCCGGCCGGGCCCTGGAGGTCGTGGGGCGGCTGCTCCAGGAGGTACCCGCGTACCGCCTCTGGTTCCGCAAGGACCCGTCCTTCTGGACCGTCGTGGAGGAGGAAGCGCGGTGATCGAGCTGGGCGCCGTCTTGACCAAGAATCCGAACGCCGCGTACCGCGTGTACGACGGCCAGGCGACCGTGGTCCTGCCGGAGCGGTCCGAGGTGCATGTCCTCAATCCAATCGGCACGACGGTCTGGGATCGTATCGACGGCCGACGCACCCTGGCGCAGATCCTCGACGCGGTCGTCGAGGAGTACGAAGTGGCGCCGGACGAGGCGCGGCGGGACGTCCTGGCGTTCGTCGCCGAACTGCGCGAGCACGGGATGGTGACCTGAGATGGCCAACGCGCTGCAGGATATCGTCGTCCGGAACTGGAGCCGAGCGGTTCCGATGTCGGCCCTGTTTGAGCTGACGTTCGTCTGCAACCACGCCTGCTCCTTCTGCTACAACTGTCCGACGGGACAGAAGGAGATGACCACCCAGGAAGTCTTCGACGCTCTGCAGAAGCTGGCGGACTTCAATATCCTCTATCTCACGCTCACGGGCGGAGAGCCGCTGGTGCGGAGGGATTTCTTCGAGATCGCCAGGAGGGCGCGCGAGCTGGGCTTCGCCTTGCGGATCTACACCAACGCCTACCTGATCGACGAGGCGATGGCCAGGAGGATCCACGAGATCGCCAACCCGGTGGAGATGGAGATCAGCATCCACGGGGCGCGGCCGGAGACGCACGAGAGGCTGACCTGCGTGCCCGGCTCGCTCCAACGCGTCATCGAGGCCGTCAGGCATCTGCGGCGGCTCGGGATCAAGGTCGACCTCAAGTGCCCGATCACACGCGACAACCAGGACGAGGTCCTCGACATGTACCGCCTCGCCGAGGAACTCGGCGTGATCATCATTTTCGACCCGGTGATCACGCCGCGCGACGACGGCGACAAGGACCCGCTGGGGCAGATGGCCACCGACGACTTTCTGAAGCTCTACTGGTCCCATCCGGCGTACGCCGGGCCGCGGCGCGAGCTGGTGCCGAAGATGCGCCAGGACGCGGAGGGAGAGGCGGTGTGCGGCACCGGACGATCGTCGCTGGCCATCGACCCGTACGGCAACATCTATCCCTGCGTGCAGTGGCGTCGCAAAGTCGCGAACATCAAAGAGCTGACGTCATTGAGCGGGATCTGGCGCAGCTCCCCCGTGCTCATC
>DAISWT010000103.1:5885-8747 GCA_036826235.1 Acidobacteriota bacterium
TCTGTCTCGGAGTCGCCGACCTTCAGACCGGCGACCCGTTGAGCTATTACGCGCAGGCGGCCAAGAACGCCGAATTCCGGATGCAGTCCTACGAGGAATGGAAAGCGAAGACCGGGGAGAAGCTCGAGGATAACGGGGGAATCCTCAGCAAGTGTGGCATGTGATCGCTCCGAACGCATGCCTCCTCCTCTGGAGATGAACGCCGGTCACAGGCACGGCGCCCTATGCGACCCCAATCCTTCCGATTCCTGACCCTTGGGACGCTGCTTGCCGCCCTCGCGGTGAGCGGCTCAGGGGCCCCTGCCGATCCGACGCGAAGTGCCTTAGTGCGCCTGACCTCTCCGCCGCCGACTTGGGTGCCTTCCGGGGGGGGAGGTGTGGTGCCACGCGTCGTCGGCTTCGGCCACAACAGTCGCCCCGGCGAGCCGATGCTCCCCATCAAGGTGCTCCTGGTGGCCATCCCGGAGGGCGCCACTCCCGCGTTGCGGGTCCTGTCCGCGCGCGCGGAGGCGTTGGGGCCCTTCGACGTCGCGCCCGTGCCGACCCTCCGTGTGCCGGAAAGACTGGAGCATCCGCGCGGAGCGTCCAGGCGGGACGCCGCCAGCGTCAGGCCCGCCGGCCCGGGTTCCATCCAGGAATACGATGAGGACTCCGTTCGCGACGAAAAGATCTATGGCCGCGACGCCGACTTCCCGGCGGCGCCGGTCCGCCTCGGGCGGACCGGGTATCTCAGGGAGCAGCGGTACGTGGAAGTCCTGTATTCGCCCCTGGTGTTCAATTCGGCCCGTAAGTGGGCCCGCTTCTTCCCGGACGTGCAGGTCGAGATCCTCTTCGGGGACGCGATCGCCGGCGCGATCGTCCGGCCGTCCCGACCCGATCCGCTGTTCGAGGAGATCTACCGACAGAGTCTGGTGAACTACGAGCAGGGAAAACTGTTTCGTGTCGGGCCGGGCGAGGCCGTCGGCACGATGAGCGCGGCCCCGCGCATAGGAGGGACCGATCTCGCTTCGGCCGGGGGATCCCAGCCGGCGGGCACCGCATCGGCCGCGGCCGGACGCTACAAGCTCTCCGTATCCCAGGCCGGCGTCTACCGACTCGACTACACCTACCTGCAGACCAACGCCCCCGACCTGCTCCAGGTCGACCCGGGCACGCTCGCCCTCAGCGCCGAGGGAGTGGAGATCCCGATCTCCATCCAGGCGGCCGGCGGCGGTTCGGGCGAGCTGGACGGGCGCTTCGATACGGGCGACTTCCTGGAGTTCTACGGCAGACCCAAGAGCGGGCCGTTTGCTCTCATCAACTACAACTACCCGGACACCTTCCCGGACGTCTTCCAGGCGAACGACTTCACCGACACACAGGTGTACTGGCTCACCTCGTCAGGTGCTCCCGGCTCGCACCGCAGGACCCCGGCCGTCAGCGGCGCCCCGCAGGGGAGCCCGCCTCCGATCGCGACCGATTTCGAAGACACGGCCGTGTTTGACGAGAACAACCTGCTGCTGCCACTGGACGACAACGATCCTTTCTACTCCATTCCCTCGCTGCTGGCGGACAGCAGCCAGTCGACGCGCGACATCTCCCTGCCGCTCCCGGGGAAGGCGCCCGCGACCTACACGTCCACCGTGACGGTGCGGCTCCGGGGCGGGTCGAGCTTCGACGTCAACCCCGACCATCGCACGATCGTCTGGATCAACAACGACACCGCCGGGGGGGCCAACTTCCCCTGGGACGGCGAGGTGATCTGGGTGCAGTCGTTCCCCGAGCCCCAGTCGGTGCTCACCAACCCGACGACCATCCACTTCAGCCTGCCGGGAATCGCCGGAGTCAGCCTCGACCACCAGTACATCGGGATGGCGTGGTGGTTGGGATTGACGATGCGCACGCGTGGCCATCAAGTACCGGCGGTTGTTCAGCGCCGTCGGCGACGCGCTGACCTTCTCCTACCCCAACCAGGACGTCCGCTTCCAGGTGGGCGGCTTCAGCGCCGCGGCGCCAGTCATCTACGAGGCCACCCGCACTCTCGCCGGCAGTCCCGAGGCCGACCCGGTGCGGATCACGGACGCCGCCGTGAGCGGCGCCCCCACCACGACCTTCACGTTCGACGTGCCACGCGACGCCAGCGCCGGCGCCCCCGCGGTACGCACCTTCGCCGTGCTCGGCCCGGCGGCGATTCGCCGGCCAGACGCCATCGGGCGGGCCGCCGACCCCGTCCTGCACGATCCGACCAACGGCGCCGACATCGTGGTCATCGCCGCGCGCTCGGCCGTGGACGCGTCGACCGGGGGCGCGCTCGACAACCTGCTGGCGTTCCGTGCCTCCGCCCAGGGGCTGACGTCGAAGGTCGTCTTCATCGACCAGATCTATGACGAGTTCTCCGATGGCCTGCGCGACCCGAACGCCATCCGGACCTTCCTGAGCTACGCCTTCGACAACTGGAAGGGGCCCAGCGGAACGGCGCGCTCTCCAGCGTTCGTCCTGCTGGTCGGGGATGCGACCTCCGACTACAAGAACACGCTGCTCCGCGGCGACTGGGTCGATCAGGTGCCATCCCAGATCATGTTCGCGCGCAACTCGATTTTCGGCTATTACGCCAGCGACAACTGGCTGGCGTCGTTCCGGGGCGCGGACCAAATCCCCGACGTCCTCCTGGGGAGGATCAGCACCCGGACCCCGGCGGCCTCCGCCGGGGTGTTCGACAAGATCAGGCGCTACGAGCAGTCGCCGCCGCCCGGTCTTTGGAAGGGCCACGTGGTCCTGCTCGCGGGTGACGACAAGCAGCCGGGCAACGGCGATTCCGTGCTGTTCGAGTCGATCCAGAACCGGCTGGCTGCGACGTACTTCTCGGCCTCCCCCTACAGCCTG
>DAISWT010000104.1:0-8713 GCA_036826235.1 Acidobacteriota bacterium
CCCGCGCTGAGGCTGCCCAGGAACGCGATGTCGGCGTCTTCGACGCAGCGTTTGTAGTTGACCAGCACGTCGAAGGTCGGATCGCCGGACGCATCGATCTGATCGTCGATTTTGTTGTGCGGATTGACGTCGCGGTTCCAGCGCACGTCGGCCGCCTGCCAGGCCGCCGGCGTCACGTTCCGGACCATCTTCTGTGTATAGCCGACGCCGCCCGCGAGCAGGATGCCCAGGACGAGCGCGAGAGTGTGGAGCGCGGCGCGCGCGCACTTGCGGCCCTGACTGGCCGGTGTTGACCCGGTGGCGGTACCGATCCCATGGGGCTCGCGCGTCTGTCTGATCATGAGGTTCTCCTCGGAAATGGACGATCCGAACGCAGGTTTTTGACATTGCACATCGGATCGGTCGCGCCAGTGCGGCGATCGTCAGCCGATCAGCGGGCCCCGGCGCCGGGAGATCGCTTTCGCGGGCGAGTGTCCACGGTCAAATTTGTGGCTGACGCGCCCGCGTGTGCCGCGACTGTACGAGTGTGAGCCCAGGGAGACTCAGCGTGCGAGAGCGACTCTCAGGCCGGCGTTTGGCGCAGTCCCGTGATAGACTGCGGCCAGACCGCGTTCATGAGATCTCCACTGTTTCAAGAGCGCTGGCCGCACCAGCGTCATCGCTCGTTGGCTGCATGGCGGCCGCCGTGGGGCCGTTCCCGACAGCCGTGAGCGCCCCCGTCTCCCCGGGTGGAACCGGATCGCGACCGGAGCCGCGAGCGCTGGAACCGTCGCGGCCACGGCCGACCGATCGCGCCGCCGACACCGACGAGGACTTGGCGCGCCGCTTCCTGCTGGGCGAGGCTGCCGTGGTCCGCTGGGTCGAGACGACCGTCGGTCGTGTCGTGCGGTTCCGCGGGTACCGCGTGCCGTCCGAGGAACGACACGATCTCGTGCAGGAGACTCTGCTCGAGACCTGCCAGGCGCTGGCGCGCCCCGGCTTCGCTTTCAGTCACGGCTTTGTGGCCTTCGTGCGCTCGATCGCTTACCGCCGTTGTGTCGACTGGCTGAGGCGGCGGCGAGCACAGGACCCGATCGATCCGGCCCTGCCTGACGGGTCGGTGCCGGCCGATCAGAGGCTGGTGGAAAAGGAGGAGCGGGATCTGGCCTCCGAGGTTCTGCGCGACATGCGCCCTGCGTGCCGCGCATTGTTCAGGATGCACGCGGGCGAGAACCTGACCTACGGGCAGATCGCAAGACGTCTCGGGCGCAGCGAGGGAGCCCTCAGGACCCAGATGTGCGAATGCCTGCGGGAGGCGCGTGAGGCGTTCACCAGGAAACGGACCCCGCGGCCCGGCGGCCGCGAAGGTGGCCGATCATGACCCACGATGAAGCGGTGCTGCTGCTGCCTGACCTGTCACACGACCGGCTGGACGCGGGTGTCGCCGCCCAGGCGCGAGCCCATCTCACCGCGTGCGCGGAATGCCGCGTCACGGCCGAGACCTACGAGCGCCTGCTCGGAGCGGCCGGATCGGAGGCCTCGACGCCGGAGGCCGCCCATCCATCAAGCGCCGAAATCGTCCGCTTCGCCCTGCGCTCGGACGATCTGCAGACAGAAGATCTGGCACGCCTGGCGTCGCACCTGCGCTCCTGCCCCGGCTGTGCGGTGGACGTGCGCCTCACGCGGGAGGCGGAGTCAGCGGGGCGGGCCGGCTTGATGGGGAACCTGCTCGGGATCGCCGCGGCGCTCCTCGATGTCCGGCGCCCGGCGCTGGCGGCCGCCGTGGCGACGGGACTCGCGGTGGCGGTGATGGGATACCCGGCCTTCCTGGGGCTGTATCGGTTGCCACGGGCGGCTGGCGACGCGGAGCGCGCCCGCCAGGCGGAGACGCGTGCGCAGTCGGATGCGCAGGCGCGCATGCGGCAACTGACCGATGCGTATGACCTGAAGCTCGACGACCTGCGCCGGGCGGTTGCGCCGGCCGGGCCGATCGACTTGAACTTCCTGGTTGGGGCCATGCGGGATGCCGGCCCGACCTCCCGGCTCACGATCAAGGTGGACCGGCCCTTGATCCACCTCGCGATCGCGCCCGACGGACGCTCGATCAGCCGGTCTGAAGAGCCGTACCGCTTTGAGATCCTCGGGGAGGACCGGACGATCCGTGCATGGGAGCTCCCGGGTCGCCGGATCCGGGACTACCTCGATTCACCTCAGGGGGCCGTCATCTTCACTGTCCCGGCGAGCGAGCTTTCGCCCGGCGTCTATCGGCTCCGACTCGTCAGCCCGCGCAAGCCGGGTAGCCCACTGTTCGAGAGCCGCTTCGCCACCGTCCCCTAGCCTCCCGGCCTCATCTCCAGTCACCGTCAGCTACGAACGCCCCCCAATAGAAAGGATGCGTCGTCCCTCCCGCGCGCCGGCGATCGCGAAGGACACTCAGGCTCGCTTGCCGGACAGCGTCTGCGGTCGACAGTCCGGAGAGCCGGCTCTTGTAGAGGCGCTTCATCCATTCCCTGGCCGCCTCGTCCTCCACGCGCCACAGGCTCATGATGAGGGTTCTGGCACCCGCGACCCGGAAAGCACGCCTCAGACCGAGCACTCCCTCGCCCGCCTGGATTCTTCCGATCCCGGTCTGGCACGCGGACAGGACGACCCACTCCACGCCTGAAAGGTCCAATGACGCGATCTCCTCGGCCGTCAGGATGCCATCATCGTCCGCATCCACAGGGCTTCCGGGAGCAACCCGCCGGTTCGCGCCCGACAAGGCCAGCCCCGACAACAGCAAGGGACTGTCCCCCTTCACGGGCGGCGGCGGCCCGGCTTCCCGGGAGGGCGTGGCGGGATCGCTCGTGAGAGCCGACAGACAGAGATCATCGAGAAAGAAGGCGTGCGTCGCCAGGTGCAGCACCCGATGCCCCGCCGCGGCCTGTTTGAATGCCGCCTTGCCGGCCGCCGATCCCGTCAGGCGCAGGACACCGCCTGTGGCACCACTCTGCGCGCCGCCCCGGCGCCAGGCCGCGGCCACCTCCTCGGCCTCAGCACGGGCTCCGGGGAGCGGGCTGAAGCGCATGGATCGGAAATCGGCGCAATGGGCTTCAAGCCCCCGACCTCGCTCCGGCGCGGAGAAGCTCCCGTCGCGGCGCGCTCCCCTATCCCGGGCGCGCGCCGGGGGCCTCCTGGCGGCGCTCTGAGGGCCGATCGGACTCGAGGAAGCCCGCGCGTCGAAGTCGGGAGCTCCGATGATGAGCAGGCCTTCGCCTGGCGCCGGCTCCTCGTACGGATGGACCAGGTCCCGCTCGGCCGAGAGGTAATGAATCACCGCGTCGGATTCCAGCAGGTACGCGTCTCCCTCGGGGAGGGTCGCGAGGTTGACCAGGCTGATCGAGCCATCCGGCACGACGAAAATCCGCCGCGCACCCTGGAGATGCGGCGCGAGCGGGTCCCAGATCACCCGGCGAAGCGCTTCTCCCGCCTGCCTGTAATCGTCTTCGGCGCGCCGGCGCGCCACCCGCACGACCCCTGGAGCGGTCCCGACGGCCTCCCTCCAGCGCCGCACGAGACCGTCGATCTCGCCCGCCGACCCGAGGCGCACGAGCGACGGATTGACCTCACGGGGCCCCACGGCGAACGCCAGATAGCACGGATCCTCGCCGCGTGACTCGGGGCGCGCGCCGCTCGGAGGCCCCGGCCTCTCCACGGCACCGCGGTAGGCGTACGCCACAAGCGCACTGTCCGGAGGCAGGGCGGCGAGGATGTCCGCCAGACCGACGCCGGCCCTGGCCTGATCGTGACGGAACGCGGCGCTCCGCAACGCCAGGGAGCGTTCCGCGTCCTCCTCCTCCCGCCGGGCCTCGTCCATGAGCCGTCGGTAGACCTCCGGGGGCTCCCCCTCCGGGCCGCGAATCGCCAGAGTCGCCAGCCGGCGACGGGTCGAGTCGAGGGACTGTGCCAGCTGCTCGACCGCGCTGTCCTGGACACCGTGCACCGCGCGGTGTCGCGCAGCCATCTCATCCAGGACCAACGCCCGCGATTGGGTGAAGACATCCCAGACCTTGCGGCGTGCGTCCGGGTCGACCGCCTCCGCGGCCAGGGACAGGGCCAGTCCCAGACCGGATGTCCGGACCGCGGCGTAGCCGAGGGCCTGACGCTCGGAAAGCCCCCGCACCGAATGTCGAAGATGCTCCCGGCCGATCCTTTCGGCGCGCAGGGCCGCATCCAGCGCCCCGACCGGGTCTCCCCCGGCGTCCAGGACCTGCGCCAGGTTGAGAAGCGTCTCGCCCACGGCGGGATGATCAGGACCGTAGGTGTTCTGCCGGATGCGCAGGGCCCTCTCGAGGACCGAGCGGGCGCCGTCCTCGTCGCCCGCGTCCCGCAGCAGCAGTCCGAGCGCGTTGAGACCCTTCGCCACATCCGGGTGCCCGGGGCCATCCACCTTCTCCAGGATCGCCAGAGAACGGTCGAACAGCCGTCTGGCCTCGTCGAGTTCCCCTGCGTCCCGCTCGAGGACCGCGAGGTTGTGCAGGCTTTCGGCCAGCCTCGGGTCGTCGCCCAGCGCGTGCTCGAAGATGGCCTGGGCTTTCCTGTAGAGCACCCGCGCCTGGCCATCATCTCCCGCGTCGTGGAACAACAGAGCCTGATAGTCGATCACCGTCGCGACATCGGCGTTTTCGGGCCCCAGCGTCTTTTCCAGAATGGTGCGGGCCCGCTCGTACAGAGGCTTCGCTCCGTTGTAGTCTCCCATGCTCCAAAGGTTGAGGGCGGAGTTGGCGAGACCCCTGGCCACGAGGGGATGGTCGCTGCCGAGGAGCTTCTCGAGGATGCGAACGGCGCGTTCGTAAAGCGGCCCGGCCTCGGCGTACTCACCCATGTTCCAGAGCAGGAGCGCCAGATTGTTGAGACTCTTGGCGACATCGGCATGGTCCGGGCCGAGCACCTTCTCGCGCAGCGCCAGCGCCCGCCGGTACAGAGGGAGCGCCGCTTCGTAGTCACCCGATCGCAGAAGCAGCCCGGCAAGACTGTGCAGGCTATCGGCGACCTGCGGGTCGTCCGGACCGAACGCCTGCTCTCTGATGTGCAGCGCGCGCTCGTAAAGGCTTCTCGCCTGCGCGAACTCACCCTGCTCCTTGAGCACCATCGCCAAGGCATTCAGGCTGACGGCCACTCCGGGATGTGACGGACCGTCGACCTGCTCCTTGATCGCGAGCGCGCGCTCCGCCAGGGCGCGCGTATCGGGCCCTTTGGCCCTCCCGCCTTGCCACAGGGCCCCCACCAGAAGATCGAGGAGCGCGGCTACCTGAATGGAACCTGGCCCGTGCGCCGCCTCGACCTGGGGAAGGAGCTGGCGGGCGGCGGCCTCCGCCTCGGGGGAGTGCCCGGTCCGGATCAGCTCTCCGATGGCCTCGATCGTCGGCGGAGCGGCCGCTTCGGTCCCCGTTCGGTCCGGCGTCCCTGGCAGGAACGCCGAGCCGGGAAACACCGCGATGCCGACGAGGAACACTGTCGCGCGGCGCAAGTTGCGTGTTCTCGAGGTGCACATGGCCAAACCGGTCGTTGATGAGGACGAGTCGAGCGCTGCGTGGAGAATACGCGAGCGCGCCGTTCAGGTCAATCCTGGATCCTCGAATGTCGGCTCCTCGTCCACCTGCACATGAAGCGGCGCATCTCGGGCGTGGAACGCGTGATCGTATCGCTGTAGAGGTCGGCGGCGATCGTCGACTTGGTCATGATGTGCCCAATTCTGGCCGAGGGGTGACGGCGACCGCGACCCGGGCGGCGCTCGGCGTGCTCAGCGGACAACGCGGGAACCGTGTTCCGCGTCCTGAACAGATCAGCGCCGGTCGTCTCCGTGCGGCACGGCGCGGGCGGCGGTCAGGTCCGGAGCGCGCCGTCCTTGCGGATCTCGCGCACGGCGTGGTGGGCGGGCAGGCCGTTGACGCCGCCGCCGGCGTGGGTGGCCGACGATGCCTGGTACAGGCCGCGGATCGGACTCCGGTAGTCGGCGTAGCCGACGGCGGGGCGCAGATGGAAAAGCTGGTCGACGGTCAGCTCGCCGTGGAAAATGTTGCCGCCGAGGATGTGATAGTCGTGCTCCATGTCGTACGGGCCGATGATCTGGCGCTGCAGGATCGACCCCTTGAAGTTCGGGGCCACCCGGTGGAAGCGGTCGATCAGCCGATCGGCGTAGGCCTCGAGCTCGGCGCGGTGCGGCTCGCGGCTCCAGGTCTCCGGCACCCACTGCGTGAACATCGACATGATGTGCCGGCCGGGGGGCGCGAGGGTCGTGTCGAACACCGTCGGGATCTCACAGTCCGAGAACGGCCGCGCCGCCGGCCTGCCGGAGCGCGCATCCTGGAAGGCGCGCTCGAGATAATCGATGTCGTCGAGGATCGAGATGGCGCCACCGTGCACGTCGGGGTTGAATCCGGGGTTGGCGGTGAACTCCGGGAGCTCCGCCAGCGCCAGGTTGATTTTCACCGTCCCCGAGCGTGACCGCCAGTTCTCGATGTCGGCCACGAAATCGGACGGCAGCTCCTTGCGGTCGATTTGACGCAGGAAGGTGATCTGGGGGTGGCAGGTGGTGACCACGAGAGGGGCCGCGATCTCCTCGCCCCCCTTGACCACCACTCCGGTGACGCGACCCCCCTTGATCAGCACCTTCTCCACGGGCGCGTTGACCCGAACCTCGGCGCCGAACGCTTCCGCCGCGCGCCGGATCGCGTCGGCCACGGCCCCCATGCCGCCCTCCGGCATCCCCCACGAGGCCACCTGTCCCTCGGTCTCCTGACCGGTCGAGTGGTGCATCAGCACATAGGCGGTGCCCGGGGCGAACGGCCCGGCCCAGGTGCCGATGATGCCGTTGATCGACAGCATCCCCTTGACGACGGGACTCTCGAACCAGCGGTCGAGCAGGTCGGCGCAGCTCATGGTGAACAGGCGCGTGATGTCGGCGACGGTCCGTTCGCCGATCGCACCGCGCTTCTTGAGTGTCCAGGCAAGCATCGCCACGTCCTTGATGTCCCGCATCTTGAGCGAGCCGAGGTGCGGCGGCGTGTGGTCCAGCAGCGGGTGCATGATCGCCGCAAGGCGCCCGATCCACTCGTAGTAGGGACCGATCCTCTCGCCGTCCTTCTTGGAGAACTGGCCGTACGAGGCGTAGGTCGCGGGGTTGGTGCCGCTGTCGATGATCGAGCGGCCGTCGGGATGCGGCAGGTAGCCCATCCCGAGAGGATTGATCTTGTAGCCGTGCTTCCGCAGTCCGAGGTCGTTGACGATGTACGGCGGCATCAGGCTCATGGTGTACGACAGCGTCGTGACCTTGAACTCGGGGGCCTCGGGCCACGGCTGCGACGTGTCCGCCGCGCCGCCGGTCTTGTGCCGCGCCTCGAGGACGACGACCTTCTTGCCGTACTTGGCGAGATAGGCCGCGGCGACCAGTCCGTTGTGGCCGCCGCCGATGACGACGGCGTCGTAGCGCTTCTCCGGCATGCTGCCGCCCTCCCCCGGAAATGAGCGATGGGCGCGCAGATTCTACGTCGGCGACGATCCCGGCGACCGCCGATTCTTCCGGGCGGCTCTCCGGGTGAAACGAGCCCGACCGACCGGCATGTGGTCGATGACGACTTCATGCGCTACGTTATGCGGAAACAGAGGAGGATGACCGATGTCGGGGCGGCAGAAGATCACCACATTCCTGTGGTTCGATGGAAAGGCCGAGGAGGCAGCGAGGCACTACACTTCAATATTCAAGAACTCGAAGATCCTGAGCGTGACTCGATACGGAGACGCGGGACCCGGACCCAGGGGCTCGGTCATGACCGTCACGTTCCAGCTCGAGGGCCAGGAGTTCATCGCGCTGAACGGGGGCCCGCAGTTCAAGTTCACCGAAGCGATATCACTGCTGGTGAATTGCGACACGCAGAAGGAAGTCGATGAATTGTGGAGCAAGCTCACCGGCGGCGGCGAGGAAGGACCATGCGGGTGGCTGAAGGACAAGTTCGGGTTGTCGTGGCAGATCGTCCCTTCGGCATTGTTCAAGATGATCCAGGATCAGGATCCCGGCAAGTCGAAGCGGGTCATGGAAGCGATGTTCCAGATGAAGAAGATCGACATCGCTGAGATGGAACGTGCCTACCGGGGGCGGTAGGAGCTGGGTCATCGCCTGCGGTATACTTGCGCTCCACATGGGCCCGAACAGAACCCACTCTTTCTTCGAGGAGGAACCGATATGCGCAAGCTTGCAGGATTGATGTGTGCCGCCGTCGCGATCGCTCTGTTCGTCAGGCTGGCGTCGGCACAGACGGGGAACCAACCACCGCAAATGACTCCCGAGCAGAAGGCCGAGATGGAGGCGTACATGAAGGCCGGCACGCCGGGCGCCCCGCACCAGGCGCTGGCGTCCGCGGCGGGGAACTACGATCTGAGGGTCAAGAGCTGGCACCAGCCCGGGTCCCCGGCGATGGAGGACACCGGGACGGCGACACGCACCATGGCGCTCGACGGACGCGTGCTGGTCGAAGAGGTCACCTCGACGATGATGGGCTCACCCTTCACCGGTCACGGCATGATGGGCTACGACAACGTGACCGGCAAGTACTGGTCCACGTGGAACGACAGCATGTCGACCGGCCTGATGGTGAGCGAAGGGACCTGCGATGCGCAGAAGAGCTGCACCTTCATCGGCCACTGGAACGATCCGGTCAAGAAGGCCCCGGTCAAGGCGCGGATGACCACGCGGTGG
>DAISWT010000105.1:0-8705 GCA_036826235.1 Acidobacteriota bacterium
TGAGGCTGTAGACCGGACCGAACGCGACCTGGGGGTGAAAGTTGTCCGGGCAGCTAAAGCCGACTGCGGCGGCGAGCGTGCCGGGTTCGCAGTCCGTGTGCACCGGCGGGAGCGTGAACTGCAGGGTGAGGATGTTGCCGTCGAAGCCCACGACGCGGGCCGTGGTGCCGCACGAGAGCGGAGCAAGCGTCCCGGTCGCGGGGTCGAGCGGATGTGCCGCTTCGATCTGGTAAGCCAGCCCGGGGTCGGCGCCGCTGATGGAGACGATGATCGCGGTGCCGGTCTGCGATCCACTCGCCGTTACGACGATCAGACGTTGCGGCGGGGTGGCATTGAGGACGGGGCAACCGTTCATCTGATAAAGGGACCAGTCCGTCTCGATGGTGACGAATCCGTCCCCCAGGATTCCGCTCCCCATGCCAAGGCATGGGAAAGGTTTTGTGTGATCGACGGCCTCGCACAGGATCTCCACCGAGTCGGAGTTGATCACCGCGGGGTTGCTCTGGGCATAGGCGTAAGCGGTCACGCGCCCTGTGTCCTGGCAGACGAAGTACGAATCGAGCTGGTGACCTACCGGCGTGGGACTCCCACAGAAAGGGTATGCCAGCGACCAGACTCCCCC
Organism: Acidobacteriota bacterium; assembly: GCA_036826235.1. Classification (GTDB taxonomy): domain Bacteria; phylum Acidobacteriota; class Polarisedimenticolia; order Gp22-AA2; family Gp22-AA2; genus Gp22-AA3. Next base: position 623 of record DAISWT010000105.1, read on the forward strand.
TGCCATGATCAGACCGGCAACGGATTTGACCAGGAGAGACGTGTGCATGGACGCCTCCTTTCGTCTAGAGCTTAACGGGAATGAACCTTTGTCTCTCAATATACCGTGAGGCGAGCGTCCACGCAACCACCAGAAGCCGACGCCCTGGCCCGCGCCCGGCTTCGCCCCGGCGGCGTCCTGCAGCAACGGTTCCCGTTCCTCGCCAGCGACAGCCCGATCGGCGAGGCGTCCGCCGCCGCGCCGGCGGCCTTCTACCTCCTCTGCGCGGGCCCGAACACGAAGACGCTGCCGTTCGTGCGGATCATCTCGATGAAGATGTTGTTCCCGCTCTTGTGCTTCGGGATGATGGACGTGTAGATGTGTCCTGTCCCTGTGACGCACTCTTCGCAGGGGATGAACGCGGGGTTGAGCTGGATGCGGTTGCCGTGCTGATCAAAGCTGGCGATGTTGAAGCCGACCAGATCCCCCTCGCGGGTCGTTCTCCAGGTCACGGCGCCTGAGCCCTTCCCGGCAGGGCTCGAGAAGCTGATGAAAATGTCGACCACAGCCTGGATGTCGCCGCAGCCGGCCGTCTCGCAGACGTCGCCGATCCCGTCGCCGTCGCAGTCCGCCTGGTCGGGGTTGAAGACGGTCAGGCAGTTGTCGCAGGCGTCCCCGACGCCGTCGGAATCCCGATCCGCTTGATCCGGGTTGGCCACCGCGCGGCAGTTGTCGCAGACATCGCCGACTTTATCGCCGTCGGCGTCCGCCTGGTCGCGGTTGGGGACCGAGACGCAGTTGTCGCAGGCGTCGCCGACACCGTCGGCGTCGGTATCCCTCTGATCCGGATTGTAGACGTCCGGACAGTTGTCGCAGATGCCCACGCCATCGCCGTCTAAGTCGCTTCCCTCGTCGATCTGACCGTTGCAGTTGTCGTCGAGGCCGTTGCAGATCTCCGGGGCACCTGGATGAATCGCCGCGTTCGCGTCGTTGCAGTCTCCGGTGCACTCGCTGTAACCGTCGCCGTCGTCGTCGTTGCAATCGACCCGCACGTCGACGAATCCGGTCACGATCGGGGTCTCCACCCCGTCGAGCAACGCGGTGCTCCCGAAATACCGGCATTCGCCGGCGGGCGGAATGGCGTAGGGGATGCTCGCCCGGCCGGCGGCGTCCGGGGTCGTCCCGGTGTTCGTCCACGTCGCGATGTGGAAGTCCACGGGGTCGGAGCACGGCTGCATGAGGCTGTAGACCGGACCGAACGCGACCTGGGGGTGAAAGTTGTCCGGGCAGCTGGCGCCGGCGAAGACACCGAGCGAGCCGGGTTCGCAGTCCGTGTGCACCGGCGGGAGCGTGAACTGCAGGGTGAGGGTGCTGCCATCGAAGCCCGCGACGCCGGCCGTAGCGCCGCACGAGAGCGGAGCGATCGTGACGGTCGCGGGGTCAAACGGATGTGCCGCTTCGATCGCGTAAGCCAGTCCGGGGTCGGCGCCGCTGATGGAGACGATCATCGCGATGCCGGTCTGCGATCCACTCGCCGCCACGACGACCAGGCGTTGCGGCGGGGGGTCATTGAAGATGGGGCAACCGTTCATCTGAGAAAGGAACCAGTCCGTCTCGATCATGGCGAGACCGTCACCCGGCACGCCCATCGCCGTGCCCGAGCAAAGCCCGTTGTCAGGGCCCTCGCATAGGATGTCCACCGAGTCGGAGTTGGTGAGCGCGGGGTTGGTCTGGGAATAAGCGTAAGCGGTCACGTGACCCGAGTCGGGGCAGACGAAGTACGAATTGAATTGGTGGCCTACCGGCGTGGGAGTCCCACATGAAGGGTAGGCCAGCGACCAGACCCCCCCTGCCATGATCAGACCGGCAACGGATTTGACCAGGAGAGACGTGCTCATAAACGCCTCCTTTCGTCGAGAGCTTTACGGGAATGAAGCTTTTCTCTATATACCGCGAGGCGAGCGTCCACGCAACCAGCAAAAGCCGCCCTGGCCGGCCGCATGCCCGCCGGTGCGGCCGCCGACCTGGTCGAGTGGTGGCAGGACGTCGAGCCGGAAGCCGTGTTCCAGAAGGTGCTGGAGCAGGAGGTCGAGCCGGAGCGCATCGTCGCCGTCGCCGCCGCGCCCGCCCTCGAGGACGACCGGCCGATCAACGAATACTACTTGCTCAGGCGCATCTTGCCGCACGCACGGTGACGGCGCGCGCCGAGGGAGCCGGAGCCCCGCGGAGCCAGGCCAAGAGGAGCAGCGACACCGGCGGCTTGCTACATCCTCTGCGCGGGTCCGAACACGGACACCGTGCCGTTCGCCCTGAGCATCTCGATGAAGATGTTGTGTCCGCTCTTGTGCTTCGGAACGAACGAGGTGTAGGTGTGTCCGACCCCGGTGATGCACTCCTCGCAGGGGATGAGGATCGGGTTGAGCTGGGTCCGGGTTCCCTTCTGATCGTAACTCACGACGTTGAAGCCGACGACACCCGCCTCGGCGGTCGTGCTCCAGGTGACGGTGCCGGAACCTTTGCCGAGCGCGCTCGTGAAGCTGATGAAGATGTCGACGACCGTCTCCTCACAGGCGCCCTCGTCGATGAGGCCGTTGCAGTTGTCGTCGAGGCCGTTGCAGATCTCCTGAGCGCCGGGGTGAATCGCCGGGTCCGCGTCGTTGCAGTCCCCGGCGCACTCGCTGAAGCCGTCCCCGTCGTCGTCGTTGCAATCGACCCGCACGTCGACGAACCCGGTCACCAGCGGCGTCTCCACCCCGCCGATCATCGTGGTCGTCCCGAAATAGCGGCACTCGTCGGCGGGCGGAAGGGTGTACGGAACGCTCGCCCGGCCGGCGGCGTCCGGCGTCGTGCCGGTGTTCGTCCATGAGGCGATGCGGAAGTCGACCGGATCGGCGCACGGCTGAGCCAGGGCATAGACCGGGCCGAAGGCGGGCTGGGGCTGGAAGCTATCGAGACAAGGCCCGACGGGGTCGACGGTCTTGAGGTAGTCGCCGAGACTCCCCGGGTCGCAATCGGTATGGACCGGCGGCAGGCTGAACCGCAGGCTGAGGAGACTGCCGTCGAAGCCCGCGACGGCGGCCGTCGTGGCGCAGGACAGCGGAGAAATGGTGTCCGAACTCCTGTCATAAGGATGGGCCGCCTCGATGGTGTACCCCACCGAGTCGTCAGTGCCGCCCAGGGACACGATCAAAGCCGAGCCAGTCCGAGCTCCGCTCGCCGTGGCGATGATCAGCCGGTGCGGTCCTCCGATCATCGGACAACCGTTCATCGCGGGTAGGTACCAGTCCGTTTCGACGTTTACTTTCCCGTCCCCCGCGATGCCGGCCCCGATGTACGGGCAGTAGACCAGTGGGTCCGTCGCCTCGCAGAAGGCGTCCGCGGAGTCCGAGTTCGTATTCCCCGGATCGCTCTGCTGATAGAGATAGGCGGTCACCTGTCCCAAATCGGGGCAGAGGAAGTACGAATCGAGAAGGTGACCGACCGGCGTGGGAGTCGCACATGAAGGGTAGGCCAGCGACCAGACCCCCCCTGCCATGATCAGACCGGCAACGGATTTGACCAGGAGAGACGTGCTCATAAACGCCTCCTTTCGTCGAGAGCTTTACGGGAATGAAGCTTTCTCTCAATATGCCCTGAGGCGAGCGTCCGCGCAACCACCAAAAGCCGGCTTCCACCGGCCGAATAAATCTCGCGGCGGCGCCCCGTGGTAACATGCCGCCATGGATCCATCCCGACGAGTTTCCCGGGCCTAGTTCCCGGGACCGTCGCGGCCTCTTGCGGAGAGGTGCTGGAGTGGCCGAACAGGGCTGCCTGCTAAGCAGTTACACCCGCTAAAACGGGTGTCGGGGGTTCGAATCCCCCCCTCTCCGCCAGCCTCACTCTCGGGGCTTCACGGCACCGAAGGTTACCGAGCGGACCTTCCCTTCCAGATCACTTGCGCGAACGCCGTCACGGTCGAGGCGCGCCTGCAGCTTCGCGGAGAAGGTGTAGCCGGTGGCGGCGAGAAAATCGACATCCTTGTAGAGGTGGATGCCGGTGAGGCCGGCGGACTCGACGATCGAGAAGTAGTCGTGGCGCTGCGCGGCGCCGGCGATGCAGCCGACATAGGCAAGCAGATCGGTCGCGATCGCCTCGGGCAGCGGGCCGTCGAGGATGATGTCCGAGATCACCAGGCGCCCGCCGGGGCGCAGGACGCGGACGATCTCACGGAACACGATGGACTTGTCGGGCACTAGGTTGATGACGCAGTTGCTGGTCACGGCGTCGACCGAGGCGTCGTCGACCGGCAACGCTTCGAGGCGGCCCTGGCGGAATTCAACCTGCGTGAGGCCGGCCTCGGCGGCGTTGGCCCGGGCGCGATCGAGCATGGCGGGCGTCATGTCGACGCCGATGACGCGGCCCGTCGGGCCGACTCTACGGGCGGCGAGGAAGGCGTCGATGCCTGCGCCGGAACCGAGATCGAGCGCGGTCTCGCCTGGCCGGAGATCCAGCAGGTCGACGGGCGCCCCGCAGCCGAGACCGAGATTGGCGCCGGCGGGCAGGACCTCCAGGTCGCGATCCTTGTAGCCGATGCCGACCGCGACGGCGCCCACCGCCTCGCCGCAGGTTGAAGCCGGCGGGCAGCAGCCGGACTCCTTGCCCTCGGCGATGCGGCCGTAGCGCTCGCGGACCTGGTCGACGATGCGCGACAGATCGGCCTGTGGAGGAGCCGCCCCGGACTGCGACTCGCGCGCCCTCGGTCGGGCCGCGCTCTGATGCTTCGACCTGGTGGGCATGCTGCCGGTGATTGTACGTCAGGACGCGCGCCAAGACACGCACCGGGAGGCCGCGTGACCCGCCGCCGCGCATCATCTATAATGTCAGGCGCTCGCGAGAGAGCCGAGCGGTCAACGGAACATCGGGCATGCCTGAACGACTCTGGTCACTCAACGATCTGGGGCGCTTCCTGCGCTTCGAGGACCCGGAGGTCCGCTACTGGGCCGCCGAGCGTCTGGCGCGGCATTACACGAAAGAGGCGGCCGATCTCCTGGCGCCATACCTGTTCGACGAGCACGACCTGACGCCGGAGCTGGTGGCGTCGCACCTGGGACGGCACGGAGGGGGCGCCCACCTGCCGGTGTTGGCGCGCGGGGTAAAGACCCTGCGCGGCATGCCGGCGGCGCGGGCGCTCGAGGCGATGGTACGGCTGCGCGCGCCGGAGTCGATCGATCTGGTCCACCAGGCGTTCGAGCGCCGCGATTTTGACGAGGAGTGCTGGGCGTTCATCCTGGACGCGCTGGCCGACCGCGGCGACGCCCCGGCGCGCGACGAGCTGCAGGCGTTCCTGAAGAAGCGCGCGGACTGGTTCGGCTCGCCGTCGATCCTGCCGTCGGCGCTGCAGATCACCGGGCCGGGCGGGTACCGGGCTCTGCTGCAGGCGTGGATCCGGTCGCTGCAATGGAAGGGGGCCGGAGGCGGCGATACGGGCGAGGCGTTCCGCGCCCTGATGGACCATCTCCAGATCGACGACTGCGGCTGGTGCTTCCGCACGAACCTCAGCGGCCGCATCGACTTCCCGCGCACCCTCAAGGCGATCGAATCGGCCTACAACTGCGAGCTGCGGCCGGCACTGGACGAGGCGGCGGTCGCCTCGATCGCCGCGGCGCTGGAGGCCGGCAACTTCGAGGACAGCGCAGCGGCGCTGGCCCGCGCCGTCAAGGAGCGCGCGCGGGCGCTGCGGCGCGCGCCCGGCGACGACCTGATCGATCGCATCGTCGAGGTGGCGGTGTACTGGGCCGAGCCCGAGGTGGTCGGGCCCGTGGAAGGGCTCGGGCCGCACCTGCGGGAGTGGGTCGTCGGCTTCCTGATCGCCGCGGTGGTCAAGATGGCGAGGTACCGCAATTACGAGCTCGAGGTGCGCCGCCTGGCGGGCGATCCGGACGCCCTTCTCGCCCTCCTCGAGGAGGAGACCTCCTTCATGATGGACGATCTGCCGCAGGCGATCCGCCGGGCGGTCGAGGCGGCGGGCGACGCCGGCACGCCGGCGCGCTCGCAGGCGCGGCGGACCGTCGAGGAACGGTGCCTCGCCATCGCCGCCTGCCGCGGCCCGTTCTTCCCGCAGGGGATGGCCCTCGAAACGCTCGGGGAGCTGCGTTCGGTCGGCGCGGTGAACGAGATCATCGATTTTCTGTCGGAGGAGAACTCCTACCTGTACGAGGCCGCCGAGCATGCCCTGTCCAAGCTCGACGGAGCGGTCATCGAACCGGCGCGCGCGCGGCTGGAGGCGGGCAACCTGGAGGAGGACTCCGGGCACAGCCTGCTGATCATCCTGTGCGAGCAGGGGACCGCCGAGGCCGCGAAGCTGATCCTCGAGCACGCCGACTTCTTCGTCGAGGCGGCCGGCCCCGGCAACGCGGCACGCTGGATGTCGCTCCTGGGCACGCGCGATCTGATCGAGCCGCTGCGCCGCCATCTCCCCAAGGACACCGCTCAGGTCGGCCAGGCGATCCTTCTGCTGGCCGCGATCCATAACGTGCGCGTGCCCGAGGAGGCCGCCATCCGCAGCGCCATCGACGACTACTGGAAGAAGCACCCCGACGAGGGCGAGGATGGCGGCGAGCCGGGCCCGGGCGACGGCTCCGACAAGTACCTGATGTGAGGCGCGCAGGACGCCACATGAGACTTCCCATCGCCATCGGCGTGCTCGCAACCGCCTGGGCAGGAGCCGCCGCGCCCGCCGCCGAGGCGCCGAAGCCGGCGGCGCCCGCGGCGGCGAAGGCGACGCCCGCGGGCCCGAAGGAGGCCGCAGCGGCCGTCCTGCACCTCGTCCCGAAGGCGCGTCCGAGCTCGACCTACACGCTCGAGGGCCGCTTCGACATCGCGAACCGGAACGTCACGTTCGAATCGCCCGACGCCTACAAGGACGGCTTCGCCTTCTGGGCTGGCAGGATGAAGGGCCAGAAGCGCGGCGAGGCGTACGAGATCGCCACGGTGACGCAGGAGGCCGACGTGAGCGGCAACGTGCCGTTCCGCCGGACCATCCGGAAGTTCGACCTCGAGTTCGAGCGGCAAGGCCAGGCCTTCGCCACGGTCAGCACGCTCGAGAAGGACCTCCGCACGGTGGTCTGGGAAGGGACGCTCGATCCCTCCGGCACGATGAACGAGAAGCACAAGGTGAGCGGCAAGGACAACCCCGAGATCGACACGCTGGCGATCCCCGAGATGGATCGGGTCTTTCCGTCGTTGAAGGGAGCGCGGGACATCAGGATCGGCGAGGGCTTCAGGGAGGAGCGGGTCGTGCCGCTGCCCACGAAGCTCAACATCGCCGGTCTCGAGGACACGACCCTGACGATGACGCGCGAGTACACCCTGAAGTCGGTCGACAACGGCCTGGCCACCTTCGACGTGAAGACGACGTACGCGAACGACCCTGGCTTCAAGGCGAAGGCGGACAACACCAGCTGCTCCATCCGTAACGGCAGCGGCAACGGCGCGGGCGAGGCGGTGTTCGAAGTGAAACGCGGCGTGTTCGTCAGGACGCGCATGGCGTCGTCGATGCGGATCGACGTCGAGGCGCCGCTGCGGCCGCTGCCGGGCCATCCCGAGACCGACAAGCCGTCGCTGGGCAAGTCGCACATCGATCTCGATATCGTCTACTTCGCAGACCAGACCGTGAAGAGGGCCTGGGGCGAAGACAAGGACTAGGAGCGCGTGCCGGCGAGAAAGGGCCGCGGGGCGGTCAGCAACGTCGAAGGGCGGTTCGAGAAGCGCCGGGTCGCTCCGATCGATGACGGTCGGGGGGCGGGCGAGGAGGATGACGCGCCGCCGCGCCTGGAAACCACCGTCATCCCCGAGACCACCTGCACCGTCCTGAGCCGCAACGACTCACCCGACATCTCCTTCGACCGGTCGATCAACCCCTACAAAGGATGCGAGCACGGCTGTGTCTACTGCTTCGCCCGGCCGACCCACTCGTACCTCGGCCTGTCGCCGGGCCTCGATTTCGAGACGAAGATCTTCTCCAAGCCGGATGCCGCGCGGCTGCTGCGCGAGGAGTTGCGTCGACCCGGCTACCGTTGCGAGGTGATCGCGCTGGGCGCGAACACCGACCCCTACCAGCCCGTCG
>DAISWT010000106.1:0-8666 GCA_036826235.1 Acidobacteriota bacterium
GCGGAATCCTTGCTCGCCATCGGAGACGGGATCCGGGCCGCCGTCCGGCAGAGGCTCGACGCCAACCTCGAGACGCTGCGACGGGCGGTCGGCGCCGTCCCGTCGTGCAGCGTTCTGAGGCGCGACGGCGGCTGGTCGGCGATCCTGCAGGTGCCGGCGGTCCACTCCGAGGAGGACATGGTCCTAGACCTGTTGATGCAGGACGACGTGCTGGTCCACCCGGGTTATTTCTTCGATTTTCCGCGCGAGGCGTTTCTTGTGCTGAGCCTTCTGCCGGGGCAGGATGTGTTCGGCGAGGCGTTGCAACGCATCCTGGCCCGGATCGATCGCCGCTAGATAAAAAGGGCCGCCCGGGGCGGGCGGCCCTCCCCCCCCGGCTGAGTGGAGTTGGAGGAGCAATGTCTCCCCGGACCCAGACGGCCTGGCGGCAGCCCACCCCGGTGTTGATCGCAGCCGGCTGATCCACAATGGAGCCCGCAAGGGTGAGGGGTCATGATCCTCGTCCGAGCGGCTTTACAGCAGTCAGGAGTATCCCGGCCTCGAAGTCATCGCACGCAAGTTCGTCGCGGCCACGGACAACGCGATCGAACGCGCCTGCTTTGGCGTGGCCGGTCCCGGGAAGGACGGCCGGTGCTCCACGACCAATCTGGCGTGGGTCGTGGACGCGCGCGATCTGGCGCGGGAGCTGCGGCTGGCACACGTGGCGCTGCTGAACGATCTGGAGGCGAGCGCCCACGGTCTTCCGGCGCTGCGCACCGACGAGACCGTCGTCCTGCAGGAAGGAGCCCCGGCAGCGGCCGGCAACCAGGCGCTCATTGCAGCCGGGACGGGGCTGGGCGAAGCGGCGCTCTACTGGGATGGCCGGAGGCGCACCGGCCGTTCGCGACCGAAGGGGGCCACGCCGGCTTTGCGCCCGCCGACGAGCCCCAGACCGAGCTCCTGCGGTACCTCCTGCGGCGGTTCGACCCGGTGAGCTGGGAACGGGTGCTCTCGGGCGCCGGGCTGGTCAACATCTATTCCTTCCTGCGCGACACGGGGCGGGGCGAGGAGCCGTCCTGGCTGACGGACGAGATCTCGGCGGGGGAGCCCGCCGCCGTCATTTCGAACGCCGCCCTTTCCGGACGATCACGACTCTGCCGCGAGGCGCTTGACCCGTTCGTGGCGCTCTATGGCGCCGAGGCCGGCAACCTGGCGCTGAAGATCATGACGACCGGCGGTGTGTTCGTCGCCGGCGGCATCGCCCCGAGGATTCTGCCGCGCCTGCGCGGCCCGGGATTCGTCCGGGCGTTCGTCGCGAAGGGGCGTATGCGGCCGCTCCTCGAGTCGATGCTCGTGCGCGTCGTTCTCAACGACAGACTGGCGCTCCTCGGCGCGGCGCGTTACGCCGCAACCGAGGAATCGATCTGATCGCCCCGTCCTCCCCTTACTGTTCTGGCGGGCCGACTCAATGCACTTGCTGGTCTGGCAGGTCCCGCTTGACGTGGTGCAGTAGAACCCGTGATCCGAACGGCAGCCCCTCTTGCCACCACAAGAATTGTTCGGGCAATTGATCGGATACGCGAACACCAGGTCGACCGAGACGTTCGACAGGGCGGACACGTATGGGCCCTGTGCGGGGGCGGACGGGGCGATGACTGTCTGGATCAGGGCGACCGCGGCGATGATCGCCATGAATCAGGCAGCGAACCTTACACAACTGGACATGTGCGGACCCCTCCTTGGGCTCGGCCCGAAAGCTCTCCCCGCGGGCGGCCGATGGCGCCCAGAAGGAGAGCGACGACCGCGGCGGCCGCCGCTCATTGAATCCCCGGCGATTCAGTCTGCTCGAGCGACCCGCCCTCGGGCCTAGCAGCTCTGCAACGTGCAGGTGCCGCCGCCCGACTTGCACTTGGTCGTGGCTCCCGGGTGCTTCTCGCATTTTCCGTTGGCGTCGCAGATGGCCGCGGCGCACCCAGGCGGGAAGGGCCTCGCCTCGCTGCCTGGCAAGGGCGCCGAAAGGGACGAGCCGTAGGGTGTAGTGGCCGGCGTGGTCGATACGGTGCTCGAAACGAGGCAGACAGCGATCAACACCGCCAAAGCCATTTGCGAGGCGATACGCGCCGTTCTGTTCATGGGACCCTCCTCATGGATCGAAATAGTCGTGTTTCACTTTCGGGAGGCGCTCATCGTACACGAAGTGGTCCGAATGGTCGGGCGTGTGGCACTCGAGACAGACCTTCGCCGGCACCTCCCTGCGGATGTTCTCCCGCGCGGGCGAGGAAGCGTGCTCCGCGCCGGGGCCGTGGCACACCTCGCACTGCACGTTCGCCAGCGTCGCCTCGGGCGCCCCGAGCCTGTAACCGTTCGGCGTTCCGTACCCGACGACGTGGCAGGCGACGCACTTCGGCTGGAAGTGCCGGTGCCGGTCGAGGAGCGTTTTGTAGGCGGTGGCATGCTTGGTGCGACGCCACTGCGCCAGCTCCGGGGCGTGGCACTCGCCGCATTTCGAGGCCCCCACGTAGCGACCCGTCAGGCGGACCGGGTCGTCCGCGAACAGCTGTGGCACCGTCTCCTGCGCCGCCACCTGCCGGCCGACACGGTCGTAGAACCGGTTGAGCGCGTCGCGCACATGCGGTTCGTCAGGCGTGTCCTCGTACAGCCAGTGGTCGCCGAACTCCGCCTCGACGATACGCCGCCGCGCGTCCAGGCCGATCCGGACGCTGCTGAAGCCGTAGTTGGTCAGGCTGGTGTAGGCGACGAGCGTCCTGCCGAGGAACCCGGACTGGTCCTCCGGATGGACATGCTCGGGATTCCCGTCGACCATCGCCGGGGCGCGATAGTCGCTCGAGAGGATCGCGTCGAGATCGGGGACGGCGGCGGCCACCTTGCGCACCGTATACGGCGTGAGGCGGCCGAGCGCCAGCACGAGGTCGGCCTTCTTCCTCAGCTCGGGCGCCGCGCGTCTCAAGGTCTCGATCGGATCGGCGAACGTCAACGACCGCGTGTTCTCCTCGAACAGGGCGGTCGCCGATTTGCCGTACGGCGGCTCGAAGATACCGATCAGCCCAAAACGCACGCCGTGCGAGCGCAGCACCATCGAGGCGGGGGCGATCGACCTGCCCGCCAGGCTGAGATTGGAGGCCAGGAAAGGCACCTTCAGCGCGCGCGTCTGATCCTTGAAATAGTCGAGACCGAACGTCAGCTCGGTCGTGCCGATGGCGGCGGCCTGGTATCGCATCATGTCGAGGGTCGCCAGGTAAAGCGCCTGCTCCTGACGGGTCAGGAAATCGAGCTCGTGCTGTTTCTCCGGCCGCACGAACGCGCTGCCGGCGTCCAGGACCAGCGATTCAGGGTCCTGCCGTCGCAGCCGCCCGAGAGCTGTCGCCCGGCGGGCTACCCCCCCTGACTGGTTCGCCTTGCAGCCGCAGTTCTCCAGGTACCCCTGCGTGTCGCCGGTCACCAGCAGATTCACGCGGCGCACGACGGGGCCCCCCGGTGGATCCGGCTTGGATCGCGTCGGCGTGAGCGTATAAGTCTGGCCGAGCGGGATGATCTCCTTGCCGCGCACATACCGGGCGCGGAACTCTTCGCGGAAACCGGGCCGCACCTCCGGCAGGACCGACCACAGGGAGGGCGCCCGGCGCTCGTGGAACAGCCGGCCGAGGATCCGGTCCAGGCCGTCCTTCCCCTGGCTCGCGGCAAGCAGCTCGTGGTCCAGGTGCGCCAGGACGAAGGGGGCGCGTGATTCGGTCTCGACGCGGTGGCTGCCCGAAGTGGCGTAGATCTTCTCGAGGTCGGGCTCGACGCCCTGCACGGGGAGCGAGATCAGGTAGCCGACCGCGAAGCTGCGGCTGACCTCGTCCTCGGGCATCAGCCCGGCGGCGGCCACGGCGCGCCACGAGTAGAGGTGCTTCACGCCGTCCACCAGCCAGTACTCCTCGGGCCGGACGATCTCGGTGCGGTACGGCGCGTGGCGGACGTACGCCTCGATGAGGGACAGGGCGAACGTGTGCAGCCGGTCGGCGGTCAGCGGCGACAGGGTCTCCCCCTGGCCCGTGCCCCAGCCCTCTCCGGCGATCTCGTCGCCCGTCGGTGACTTCGGAACGGCGACGACCCGGTACTCCGCTCCCAGGTCCCGGCCGAACAGGTCGTGCACGTAGCGCGCCACCGCCTCGATGCCGGCCTCGTCGCGAGTCTCCTGGTCCCCGGGGATGTCCGCCTGGAACGCGAGGCGGACGCGGGTGTTGCCGAGGTCGAACGAGCGCTCACGGAAGCGGCCCAGTCCGATGGCCGCCGACACCAGGTGCTCCGCCGCCAGGTCGCCGTCGACTCCGGGCCGGAAGACCTCCCCGTCCCGCGTCCAGGGCGCCACGGCGGTCCAGCCCGCCGGGAGGTCGAAGCGCACGGAGATGTCCTTGATCGCCTCGGCCGGCTCCGGCAGCAGGAAGACGTCCCGGCCCGCGACGAAGCCGAACTCCTTCCCCAGGTAACCGTGGCACCGGCCCGTGAACCCCATGTGGGCGTCCCCCTCGCGCGTGCCGGGCGTGATCGCGTAGCGCACGATGACCGGGGAGGGGAGTGGTCCCCGCAGGACGAAGCGGGGGATATCGAGGGCGCGGCTATTGAACTGCGTGGTCTCGATCTTCGTTTCGACCGGGACCGGCGAGCCGTCCGGCCCCGCGGCGGTGAAGTCGGCGATCTTCAGCGCGTCCGTGGTCGCGAACCCGCGCATTTCGAGGCGCTTCGAGGGCGCACCGCGGATCTCCATCGTGACCGCCAGGTGGTCGAGCCTGTCGGCAGCCCCCGCGGGGGCGATGGTAAAAGTGATTCCGGGGGACCGCCCGCAGCCCGGGGACAGACTGATCGCCAGGGCACCCGCACCCGACATTAATAAGGATGCGCAGTTCCGTCGGGGCAACACGTCTCCCACCCGCGTCTCAGTCGTTTGCAAGGTAACGGTTGCTCGAGATGCTGTTATCCACCGGGGGGCGGCCGCTTGTCAACCGGGGTCCTACGCCGCCCGGGGTTTGTCTGGCGCCAGTGGCTTGTGTATACTCCCGCACCTTCCGTCAGGTCATGGTGGCCGGACGGGCGTCCAGGCAGTTCAGCAAGGAGGACAGAGGCATGAATGGCAAGAAGGCTCTGGGCTTTGTCGTAGCGGCAGCGGTTGTCGGCATGCTCGCTGGCGGGCATTACTTCGCCGGCGATGCAGCGAAGAAGGACGCCGCCAAGTCGGTGAAGTGCGCGGGCGCCAACTCCTGCAAGGGCAAGGGCGAATGCGCCTCGGCCGACGGCAGCCATGCCTGCGCCGGCAAGAACGAGTGCAAGGGCAAGGGTTGGATCAAGGTGAAGACCGAGAAGGAGTGCACCGACAAGGGCGGCACCGTCGTGAAGCCCGAGGAGTCCAAGGGATAGTCGTTCCCGGCCTGCCGCACAGGCCCGAGTTCCCGTAGTTCCTGGGCGGCCCCGGGCCTCGTGAAGGCCCGGGGCCTCCGGTTCTGTGTGTGCGCTCCCCGAAGGCGGTCCGCAGCACCATGAGTCCTGATCCCGCGCCCAATCGCGACCGTTCCGCCGGCCGCCCTTCATTCCTCGGCCACGGCGTCGGGCTGAGGCGCGACCATTTCGAGCGCGTCCTGTCCGGTCCGGCGGCCGTCGACTGGTTCGAGGCGCTCTCCGAGAACTTCATGGTCGAGGGCGGCCGCCCGCTCGACGTGCTCACGCGAGTGCGCGAGCGGTACCCCGTGGTCCTGCACGGCGTGTCGCTCTCCATCGGTTCGACCGACCCGTTGGACGAGGCGTATCTGGCGCGGCTCGACGCTCTCGCGAGGCGTTTCCAGCCCGCCTGGGTCTCCGACCATCTCTGCTGGACCGGCGTCGGAGGGCGCAACGCCCACGACCTTCTGCCGCTGCCTTACACCGAGGCGGCGCTCGACCACGTGGTGGGGCGGGTGCAGCGCGTGCAGGAGCGGCTCGGGAGGCCGATCGCCCTGGAGAACGTCTCCAGCTACGTCGCCTACAGGCACTCGGCCCTCGCCGAGTGGGAGTTCCTGGCCGAGGTCGCCCGGCGGTCCGGCTGCGGCATTCTCCTGGACATCAACAACATCTACGTGAGCGCCCGCAATCACGGCTTCGATCCACGCGCCTACCTGGAGGGCATCCCGCCGCACAGGGTCTGGCAGTTCCACCTCGCGGGGCACTCCGATAAGGGGGCGTACCTCCTCGACACGCACGACCACCCGGTCATCGATCCGGTCTGGGAGCTGTATCGCGAGGCGGTCCTGCGGTTCGGCCCGGTGTCGACGCTGATCGAGTGGGACGACAGGATCCCGGCGTTCGAGCGGCTCGAGCAGGAGTCACAGCGAGCCCGGGCAATCCACGACGAAGCGCTGCCGCGCCCGGCCGGGCCCGCCGCCGTCACCGCCGCGCCCGCGGGCCGGCCGGCCGGTCTCGGGACGCATCCATGAGGACGGGCGGGCAGGTCGACCTGAAGCGGACCCAGGAGCTGTTCTGGGAGCTGATCACGGCGCCGGAGGGCGTGCGGGCGGCGATCGATGATCTGTCCCGCCGCGGTCTTGTCGACGAGCCGTCGCTGAACTCCCTGTTCACCGGCGATCAAAGGCTGCCGGCGGTCGAGCGGCTCGACATCTACGCCAACATGTACTTCTACCGGCTGCTCGACTGCCTGGCGGAGGACTTCCCGAAAACGCTGGCGGCCGTCGGGCCGGAGCGGTTTCACAACCTGGTGACCGACTATCTGCTGCGCCACCCGTCGGAGCACCCGTCGTTGCGTTATCTCGGGCAGCGCCTGCCACGGTTCATCGCGACCCACCCGCTGCTCGAAGCGTTCCCGTATCTGGCCGATCTGGCCCGGCTGGAGTGGGCGCGCGCCGACGTTTTCGACGCGCCCGACGTCCAGCCCCTGGCGCGCGACGTCCTGGCCCGCCTGCCGCAGGATCGCGCCGGTGACGCGAGGTTCACGCTCATCCCGGCCTTCGCTCTGTTGCGCTTCGACCACCAGGTGGTGAGCTTCTGGAGGAAGCTCGACGAGAGCGCCGGTGGCCACGGGGGGACCGCGGCCGCGGGCGGCGCGGCGATCCACGGCGGCGGGTCGGGGAACGCCGCCCGGGAAGCGCCTGCCCCGGGTGCGTCGCCATCCGGCGAAGCCCCGAAACCGCCGTCATTGCCCGCTCCGGCGCGCCGGCGCGCGGCGGCGCGCGTCTGGCGCAGGGACTTCATCGTCTACCACTGCAGCCTCGACGACGAGGAGGCCCGCTGTCTGGACCTGGTGATTGCGGGGGAGAGCATCGGGCGCATCTGCCAGCAGCTGGCGGCCGGCCGCAGTCTGGTAAAGGCCACCGCGCGGGCCGGGAGGATGATTCAGGGCTGGCTGGAGGACGGCATCCTGGCGGAGGTTGCCCTGAACGAGGCGACCCGGTGACCCCCGCGGAGACCGTTCCATGTTCGATCGTGCGTGCGGCTCTCGCCGGACTGTTCATCTCGGGGCTTCTGGGCCTCGTCCCGGCGGGTCTGCTCGCCGCGGAGGCGCCTGAGCCGCCCGTGACCCGCACCGACAGCGATTCCGACGATGTCCACGGTGTCAAGGTGCCCGACCCGTACCGCTGGCTGGAGGACAGCCAGAGCGACGAGGTGCGCCGCTGGGTCGAGGAGCAGAACGGCTACACGCGCGCCCTGCTCGACGCCCGCCCGGGACGGGACGCTCTGCGCGCGCGCCTCGCGAAACTCCTGTCGATCGGCACGCTCTCGGCGCCCACTCCCAGAGGCGGCCGCTACTTCTACACGCGGCGCGAAGGGACGGAGAACCAGCCGATCCTCTACGTGCGCGACGGCCTGAAGGGCAAGGACCGGGTGCTCGTGGATCCGAACGGTCTCAGCGCCGACGGCACCGCCGCCCTCGACTGGTGGTATCCGTCGCAGGACGGCGCGCTCGTCGCCTACGGGGTTTCGACCAGCGGCGACGAAAAGAGCACCCTGCGCGTCATCGACGTGAAGACCGGCCGGCTCCTGCCCGACACGATCCCCCACACGCGCTACTGTGCGCTCGGATGGCTGGCGGACCACAGCGGCTTCTACTACTCGCGCTACCCGGCCCCGGGTGACGTTCCGGCCGGGCAGGAGAACTACAACCGGCACATCTTCTTTCACCGGCTGGGTGCCGACTGGTCCAAGGATTCGAAGGTGTTCGGCGACCGGCGCAAGCCGGAGGAGATCATCGAGCTCAGCGTGTCCCCGGACGGACGGTACATGGTGGTGTGGGTCCTGGAAGGCTGGTCGCGCTCGGACCTGTACGTGAAGGACCTGAAAGGGGAGGGGTCGCCTTTCGTCCCGGTGGCCGAGGGGATCGACGCTTTGTTCCAGGGCGAGGTGGTCGGCGACACCCTGTACCTGCTGACCAACTTCGAGGCGCCGCGCTACCGCCTGCTGGCGGTCGATCCCAGGAAACCGGACCGGGCCGCTTGGAAGGTCCTGATCCCGCAGGGCGACGCTGTCCTCAGCGAGGTGCATTTCATCGGCGGGCAGCTCGTGGCGGTCTACCTCAAGGATGCCGCCTCGCGTCTCACGGTGTACTCCCCGCAGGGACGCAGGGTCCGCGACGTGCGGCTGCCGGCCCTGGGGACGATCGAGAAGGTCGACGGGCGCTACGACGGCCAGGAAGCCTTCTTCGACTT
>DAISWT010000107.1:0-7505 GCA_036826235.1 Acidobacteriota bacterium
ACCAGGCGTTCCGGGACACGATCGATGTCGTCCTGTACGCCGCGCCCGAGAGCCCGTCGTGCGAAAGCGGCGTGCGCTTTCTGCGCGAGTGGGGCTACACGGTCGGCGCCATCGGCGGAATGGTCGCGAACAGCCGCCTGGGGATGGAGGAAGCACGGCAGGCGACCGGAGTGCCGTGCCTCAACGGCGACATGATCCTGTCGGGGGCCCTGAACGAGGTCCTGACGCCGGTGTCGGTGGCCTGAGGGAGAGCGTAGTGAACGAGACTCCGTCCGGACTCCCCAACCCGCAGGAGGAGTGGGGGGCCTGGGACGAGATACGGCGCCTCCTGCCGTACGCCCGCCCGCACCGGGCCCTGTTCGGCGCGACGCTCCTGGTCAGCGCCGCGCTGTCCGTCATCGATGTGCCGCTCCCCTTCTTCCTGAAGAAGGTGATCGACGCCGTCCTGAGACACCACGAGTCCCTGCACATCTTCGGGCTCGATCTGGAGCCGCGCCGGTTCCTGCTGGTCATCTTCGCCAGCCTGGTCGGCCTCGCCCTCGCCAAAGGGATGCTCACCTACTTGCAGCGCACAGCAAGCGAGAAGATGGGCCAGAGAATGATCTACGAGCTCCGGCTCGACCTTTACCGGCACCTCCAGTCCCTGTCGATGCCGTTCTTCAAGAACGCGTCGACCGGCCGGATCATGCTGCGCTTCATGGGAGACATCAACGCCGTCCTCGACATGATCACCGACGGCTTCCTGCGCGCCCTCATGGACGGGATTACGATCGCCACAGTCGCCTGCGTCATCCTCGCCCTGAACTGGCGGCTGGCGCTCGTGGTGATGTCGGTCCTGCCGTTCTACGCCCTCACCTTCATCCGGTTCAGCCCGGCGCTGCGCCGCACCGGCCGGAAGGCGCGCCACGAGCGCGTGGCCCTCTCCGGCACGCTGCAGGAGAAGATCGCCGGCCGCGTGGTGGTCAAGGCCTACCATCAGGAGGCGGCCGAGGAGGCGCTGGTCGAGTCGCAGACGGCGCGTCTGCGCGACTGGCTGATCGAGAAGGCGCGCATCGGAGGGAAGCTGGCGGCTCTCGCCAACGTCGCGGTGGCGATCGGCGGCGCCCTGATCCTGTGGATCGGCGGCAACGACGTTCTCAATGAACGCATGACCAAGGGCGGGCTCATGGCGTTCTACGCCCTGGCCGCCATGCTCTTCCCACCGCTCCGCCGGCTGGCGCGCACCAACGAGACCTACCAGGCCGCACGCGTGTCGCTCGACCGCATCCTCGACTTCCTGGACGAGACCACGCCGCTCAAGGAGCGGGACGGCGCCCGGGAGCTGAAGGTGACGCGCGGTGACGTGCGCTTCGAGGACGTGCGGTTTTCCTACGTGCCGGGCGTGCCGGTGCTGAGCGGCATCAGCGTCGG
Organism: Acidobacteriota bacterium; assembly: GCA_036826235.1. Lineage (GTDB taxonomy): Bacteria > Acidobacteriota > Polarisedimenticolia > Gp22-AA2 > Gp22-AA2 > Gp22-AA3. The sequence goes on from DAISWT010000107.1 coordinate 1,411, forward strand.
GATCGATGGCGGGCAGGTCGTGGCGCTGGTCGGCCCGAACGGCTCCGGCAAGACGACGCTCCTGAGCCTCCTGCCGCGCTTCATCGACCCGGACGGGGGACGGGTGCTGATCGACGGCCGGGACCTGCGCGAGGCGACGCTGGCCTCGCTGCGGCGGCAGATCGGTATCGTGACCCAGGAGCCGTTCCTGTTTTCGGGGACGATCGAGGACAACATCCGCTACGGCCGCCCGGGCGCCAGCGAGGAGGAGGTGTGGCAGGCCGCGAGGGTCGCCAACGCCTTCGACTTCATCGGGGCCCTGCCCGAGGGCTTTCGTACCCAGGTCGGCGAGCGCGGCCAGCGCCTGAGCGGCGGGCAGATCCAGAGGATCGCGCTGGCGCGGGCCATCATCAACAACCCGCCTCTGCTGATTCTCGACGAGGCGACCTCGGCGGTCGACGCCGAGTCCGACCGCCTCATCCGCGAGGCGCTCCTCCGTCTGATGCAGGGACGGACGGTCTTCGTCATTGCGCATCGCATATCGACAGTCCAGCGCGCCGACCGGATCCTGGTGATGGACGGCGGTCTCATCGTCGAGGAGGGGACGCACGACACGCTGTATCTGAAGAACGGACCTTACACGCGCATATGCAGGGAGCAGTTGCTGCTCGAAAGGATCCCGACATGAGGCTGGGCAGGTTGGGCCGAATCATCGTTCCGGCGGGTCTCTGGCTGCTGTTCGTCTCCCCGGCTTCGGCGGCTCTGGTGACGCTCACGGGCAAGGTGACCGACCAGAACGGCGCGGGCGTCTTCGGCGTCACGATCAACTTCGTCGACTCCTGCACCGGTGTCACGGCGGGAGCGATCAACAACGTCACCTCGTCCACCGGCTCGTTCCAGGCGACCGTCAACGCGGGGATCTATGATCTGGAGATCAGCCCTCCGGCAGGGAGCCTGTTCACGGCGCAGAGGATCCGCAGCTACGACCTCACCTCGAGCAAGACGCTGGCCACGGTCGTCCTGCCCTTCGGGATCATCGTCTCCGGACACGTCACCGACAGCGCGGGCGTTGCCGTGGCCGACGTCTACGTCCACTTCTTTCCGCCCGGGTCGAACGAGCGCTTCTTCACGGTGCGCGACAAGACCGACCCTGCGGGGAACTACAGCGTCGTCGTTCCGACCATCGCCTGCGGCCTCTACGACGTCAAGTACGGCCCGCCGCTGGGGACCCGATACCTGGCCCTGACCCGGCCCTCGGTCCCGATCGCCGGGAACACCACGCTGGCGACGGTGGCGCTTGCGACTGGAATCCTGGTGACCGGCACCGTCAACAACTCGGCCGGCGCCGGGCACCCGGTCATCAACGTCAACATGGACGTCGTCGACGCGGTCACGGGCGCCGATCTTGATCTGTCGCACGATCGCACCGACGCCACGGGCACCTACACGATCGCCGTACCGCCGGGAACTTATCTCATCGACGTCAAACCGGAGAAATGCAACCTGCTCGTCGCCCAGGAATCCGCTCCCGTCACGGTGTCCGCCGACACGACGCTTCCCGGCTTCATTCTCGCGGCCGGCGTCCTGGTGAAGGGCCTGGTGACGGACACGCGGGGCACGCCGGTGGCGGACGCCAACACGAATTACTTTCACACCGATCCCGTGACCAACAAGCTGGTGCAGATCCTGACCTGGGACGACCACTCGGACGCCACGGGCGCCTACAGCGCCGTCATCCCCGGGAACGATACCTACACCATCGATTACTTCCCGCCGTTCACGGTGGGCTGCCCCCCGGTGGTGCAGCGTCTCGCCGCCGTGCGGCTCGCGGGCGTCGCGATCAACAACAATCCTCTGCCCTTGCCGACGGTCCAGTTTCCCGACGGCTTCCTGGTGACCGGCAGGAACGTCACGGTCACCGGCGCGCCGATCGTCAACGTCGATCTGAGCTTCTTCGTGGCGGGCAGCACGACCAACAAGGTGTTCGTGGGCCACCACCACACCGACAGTGCCGGCGCCTTCAGCGTGGTCGTCGTGCCGGGCAGCTACGACATCCGCTTCGATCCCGGGACGACCAATCTGGCGGCCAAGCGGCTGTTCGGCGTGAGCGTGAGCGGTGATCGGAACCTGGGAAGCCTCCTCCTGGAACAGGGCTTCCAGGTCTCCGGCCAGGTGACCGACTCGGCCGGGTCCCCGGTGTCCGGCGCGGACCTCAACTTCTTCGATGTCTACACCGGGATCAAGTCCGAGACCGTGCACGACAACACCGACGTGAACGGCAACTACAGCGTCGTCGTGCCGCCGCGGACCTACAACGTCAACTTCATTCCCCCGGCCGGCGTCCCTCTGGCGACGGTGCGTGTCCCCAACGTCGTGATCACGGCGAGCCGGAGCGGGTTCAACGCCGTGCTTCCTGACGCCTTCGCGGTCTCCGGCTTCGTCCGCAACTCATCGGGTCAGGCCCTGCCGTCGGTGGACCTGAATTTCTACCTGTCCGGGACCACGACCCGGCAGATCGTATCGCGCGACAACACCGACACGACCGGGTTCTACAGCGTGTTCGTGCCGCCCGGCACTTACGACATTGTCTTCACGCCGCCCGTCACATTGACTGGGTTGGAGATGGCGAGGGTGGACGGCGTGGTCGCTCAGGGGGACGTCACCCTCCCTGATGTCATCCTCGGCCAGGCGCTGACACCCGGCCTGGCCTCGATCGCCCCGAGCTCGGGACCGTCGTCGGGCGGCACCGCCGTCACCATCCTGGGATCCAATTTCCAGCTGGGGGCGACGGTGACCCTGGGCGGCCTCAATCTGCTCAACGTCAGCGTGGTGAACTCCGGCCAGATCAACGCTCTGGCCCCCGCCTGCCCGGTCGGGTCGCAGGGCGCCGTCGTCGACCTCGCGGTCAGCAACATCGGCGCGGGCTCGGCGGTTCTTCCTTCGGCTTTCACCTTCACACCGGCACCTGTCCCGATCGATATCACGGTGACCCGGGGCTCATCCAGCATCGTCCTGTCCTGGCCCTCGACGGGACAGGCCTCTTACACGGTCTACCGCAGCACGTCGGCCCGTCAGTTCGGCCAGCTTCAGTTTCTCGCGATCACCACCGCCACATCTTTCACCGATGTGGGCGCCGACGGTGACGGCACGACCTATTTCTACCGGGTGGAGTAGCGAGTGGGCGCCGCGCCGGATCGACGCTGGATCCGCAACTTCGGACTGACGGCGCTCGTGCTCGCGGCGCGCATGACGGGGTCGTCGTCACCCGCGACGGCCGCGGAGACGAACTGGTGGAGCCTTCGCCTGGCCTTCGACGAGCGCTACGACGACAACATCATCCAGCTCTCGCCGCGCGACCTCGACCGGCTGCAGAACCCCAGCCCGTCGCAGCAGACCCGCAACATCGCCGCCAACCGCTTCTCGATCGACACGCCCGACGATTTCGTGTCGATCCCGCGCCTGTCGACCGGCCTGCGCACGACGTGGTGGCGCGATCTGCCGACCACTTTCAGTTTAGACGGATCGTTGTACCGGTACAGCGACAACCCGATCAAGAACTACGAGTCCTACCGCCTCGCGGTCCTGCAACCGCTGCACCGCGACAAGCACGTGACCACGGTTCGTCTCTATTACAGCCTGATCCCCAGTTTCTACGTCCGCAACATGGTCAGCGACATCGCCGTCGAGGAAGGCGTCGTCCCTCTGGCCAGCCCTGTGCGTCGCCTCGAGGCCAGGTACAAGAAGGCCATCCTGCAGATTCAGGTGGACCAGGCTGTGCTGCCCGATCGGCTGTGGCTGGAGCTGATTGCCGGGAACGAGGAGCGGAACTACGACCATTTCTTCAACGAGCGCGACAGCGAAATGCCGTACTACGCGGCGGGACCAATCTGGACGCCGCTCGCGGGCGGCCGGCTCCGCCTGGGGGCCGCTTTCCGCAGGGAGGACCTGCACACGCGCGGCAGCCGCGGCGATCCGTTCATCCACGACGACATCTCGAGCCGGCGGGACGCGCTGACCGCGGAGGCGCGGGTGCGCTGGGGCGCCAAGGGACGGAGAAAGTCCATCAGCGCGCAGTACGAAGACGAGAGGCGGGTCTATGTCACGACGGACGTGAACGACGCCTTCCACTTCGACCGTACGGACAAGCGGCGATACGCGACGCTCACTTTCCGTGCCGACCTCAAGGGAGGCTGGTTCCTGGCCGCCTCGGGCGAGCGTGACACCAACAGGTCGCACTTCGCCGCGCCCGGCCTCGCCACGGACCCGAGCGACGCCACCGATTTCGACGAGAACCTCTACACGGTGAGCCTGGGATACGCTTTCGGCGCGAGCGAAAAAGAGAAGATGACGCCATGAACGGCACACCGGTGGACGGGTTGCGGGAGCCGACCCTCGCCGAAACCGACGATCGGGATATGCAGATCCTGCGGCGACACGTTCTCCCCGCGGAGATCCCGGTCTCGGAGGACTTGTCTTCCGCGGCTGACCTTGACGCGCATCTCGCCGTCCCCGGAGAGCCGGCGTTCTCAGTGATCGTGGTCGGGGACATCATGCTGGGCGATCACGCCAGGAGGGCCTTGAGAGGCGGGGGCGTCGACTATCCGTTCGAAGCCGTCCTCCCGCTCCTCAGAAACGCCTCCATTGTCCTGGGGAACCTCGAGGGCCCCCTGGCGCGTAAATCCACCAGAGAAACCCGCAACTACTCCTACAAGGTGAATCCCGACCTGGCCGCCGCGCTGGCACGGGCGGGAATCAACGTGCTGACGCTGGCGAACAACCATGCGCTCGATTGCGGCCGGGACGGAGTCCTGGAGACACTCGAGGCCCTGGCGACAGCCGGTGTCGGTGTCATCGGCGCCGGGACGGACCGGCGGGCGGCCCACCAGCCGCTGATCCGTCAGGCAGGTGCCCGGCGGGTCGGTCTCCTCGGTTATTACTGGAATGAGCGCTGCGCCGCGATGGACGATCTGCCGGGCGCCGCGATGGACACCCCCGAAGACCTGAAGGCCGACATCGGCGCTCTCCGGAACCGGGTGGATCGGGTCGTGGTCACGTTCCACTGGGGTGTTCCCTATTACCGCGAGCCCTCACTGGAAAACCGTGACAAGGCGCGATTCGCGGTGGACTGCGGCGCGGATGTGGTGATCGGACATCACCCGCATATCGTCCAGCCGTTCGAGATCTACCGCGACGCCCCCATCTTCTACAGTGTCGGAAATTTCACCTTCGGCTCTCGCAACAGCCACGCCGAGGGGCTCCTGGTCGCCATTCGATTCGAGGACCGTCAGACTGCGGTGAACGCCTACCCGTTGTACGTCAAGAATCGCGATCCACGCGTGCGCTACCAGCCGAAGGTGCTCAGGGGAACCGCAGCGGACAGGGTGCTCCACCGGCTGGCCCAAATCTCGGGGACGGCCGGCGCCGGGATGAGGATCGAGGCGGGACGCGGGATCCTGCACCTGCCACGGCCTCAGTCGGGATGTGGTGCTTCCCGCGCATGAATTCCGCTGCTGATTTCCGATTGGGAAGAGCTCAGGCGTGCCGGAGCTGGCGGGCGATCTCGGCGAGTGTCGGCCGCTTGCCGTACATCAGGAGTCCCAGGCGGAACAAGGCGGCCGCGCCGCGGATGGCGACGTAGACGCCCGCCGCGAGGCAGAACAGGGCGACGACGACATCCCAGAGCGGGACCTTGCCGGTGCCGAGTCGGATCATCATGGTGAGCGGTCCGGTCAGGGGGAACCAGCCGAGGGCGCGCGCCATCCAGCTGTTCGGCTCGTCCAGGATCAGCATCCAGGTGACGGCGGGGGGGATCACCAGGCTGACCGTCCAGATGGCGGAGAACTGCTGGCTCTCGCGGGCGCTCGAGCCGAGCGCCCCGGTGCCGGTCATCAGGCTGCCCATCATCAGGAAGCCGCCGACGAAGAACAGCAGGCAGAACAGGAACAGCTTCCAATCCAGGATCGCCATGGCGGCCGCCGCCAGCAGGCTGGTCGCGAAGCTGCCGACCGAGACCCAGACGGCGAGCTGCAGGAGCCCCGCCGCGCCCAGGCCGATGAGCTTGCCGAACAGGAGATCCTTCGGTCTCACCGACGACAGGATCACCTCGATGACGCGGT
>DAISWT010000107.1:7515-8648 GCA_036826235.1 Acidobacteriota bacterium
CCACCACCCCCTGCAACAGGTAGCTGGCGCTGGTCATGAGCGACAGCACCAGGATGATCGCGAAGACACCCGGGACCGCCATGCGGGCAAGGCGCATGGCGTCCTCCAGCGGCTCGACGCCGCCGTCGGCGCGCACCAGGTACGAGGCCGAGGCCAGCTCGTCGAGCAGCCGGTCGAGCCGCTCGCGGATCGCCTGGGGCACCCGTCCCTCCGACAGCGACCGCCGCAGCAGCCGCACCAAGGCGCGCTCGATGTGCGCGTTGCTCACGCTGAACGCCGAGCTATCCGTCCGATAGATCTCGATCGCTCCCTTCTCGAGATAGTCGCCCGGCACCAGGTAGACGCGCTGCAGGTCGCCCGCGCGGAGACGCTTGATGGCCTCCTCCTTCGCCGGCAGCGCCACGAACTCGACCGGCGCATCGACTTCCTCCAGGAGGGCGCTGAGGCCCTTCGCCCGGGCGGAGGTTGGCGCCAGCCGGTCCAGGATGTGCTGCGCCCCGCCTCCCGGCCCCGTCCCCTCGCGCTCCCGGTCCGTCGCCGGTCCGAGGCGGACGACCCCCGCCAAGTCGACTACGCCGACCCGCTTCTGCGACCTTCCGGCGCGGGCCATGAAGTACGCCGGCAGCAGGCCGACCAGCGCCAGGTAAGTGCCGAGAAAGAACGGCATCCCGAGCGTGACGATCAAGTACGAGCGGCGCCTCACCGTCGACAAGAATTCGCGCGCGATCACCACGCCGACCTTGCTCACGCGTCCCACCCCGCGCGGCTCATGCCCGCGGCCCCATGCCCGCCTGGGCCGCCAAGGGCTGCGGCGCCGGCGCCGGGCCGCGGGCCCGGACGGTGCGCACGAAGATCTCCTCGACCGGCATGCGGGCCACCTCGAAGTGCTCGACGGGGATCCGCCTCTCCTGGAGGATCGCCATCAGGTCCGACGGCCGCGCCCCGTCGCGGAGAACCACCCGGCACAGGCGCCCCTGCGGCTCGGCGCTCGCGACCGGCGGCAGGCCGCGCAGATCGGCGCTCGTGCCGACCAGGACCGCCGACTCGCCGAAGCGGCGGCGGATCTCCTCCAGGTCGCCGTACAGGACCAGGCGCCCGTGATCGATCATCGCCACGCGGTCGCACAGCTCCTC
>DAISWT010000108.1:0-8456 GCA_036826235.1 Acidobacteriota bacterium
GCGATCCTGGCGCTCACCAACACCCTCGACGGCCGGAAGCACGCGGAAGCCGTATACGGACAGGAGACGATCTGGATCCCTTACCGCCGCCCTGGATTCACGCTGTCGCGCGAGGTCGCGCAGGCGGTGCGGAATCACCCCAAGGCGCGCTGTGTCGTTCTCGAGAAGCACGGACTGATCACCTGGGGGCAGACGGCGAAGGAGTCCTACGACGCGACCATCGAGATGAACACGCGGGCCGAGCAGTACGCTCGGGACAGGGCGAAAGGGAAGGCCGTCTTCGGCCCTCCGGCGCGCCCGGCGCTGCCGGGCAGCGGGCGCCGCGCCGTCGCCGCCCGGATCGCGCCGTACCTGCGCGGGCTCCTGTCCGGCCGCGCCCTCGAGGGCGGCGGCGAGCCGAACGCCGGAGCGGCGCGCGTCGTCCTTCGTTTCGACGACGGGGATGATGTCCTCGAGTTCACGTCCTCCGAGGCCGGTCCGCAGCTCTGCCTCGCCGGGCCCGCCACGCCGGATCACCTCCTCTACACCCGGCCCCGGCCGCTGTTCGTGGACGGCCAGGCTCCCGTGGATCCGGAGTCCCCTGAGGGGATCGCGGCGCTCAAGGAGGCGGTCGCCAAGGGGCTGCAGAAGCACGCGGCCTGGTACGACCTCTACTTCAAGAAGCACGCGACCGGGAAGGAGCCGAGGCTCGATCCGCTGCCGCGGGTGATCCTGCTGCCCGGCGTCGGGATGCTCACCGCCTGGAACGACGCCCGGCACACCCGGATCGTCGCCGACATCTACCACCACACGATTCGCGTCATGCGGGGGGCGCAGGGGATCGGCGAGTACCGGTCGCTGACGGTCAAGGACACCTTCGAGGTCGAATACTGGCCGCTGGAGCTGTACAAGCTCGGCCTGGCACCGCCCGAGAAGGAGCTGGCACGTCGCATCGCGCTGATCAGCGGCGCCGCCCACGGCATCGGCCGCGCCACCGCGCGGCGTTTCGCCGCGGAGGGTTGCCACGTCGTGGTGACCGACCTCGACGGGGAAGGGGCGCAGACCGTGGCGCGTGAGATCTGCGAAGCGCAGGGGATGGACCGGGCTCTCGGCCTGCGCATGGACGTCACGGATGAGTCGAGCGTGGCGTCGGCGTTCCAGCAGACCGCCGTGGTCTACGGCGGGCTCGACATCATCGTGTCCAACGCCGGGATGGCCCACTCGTCACCGATCGATCGGCTGGATCTCGAGGACTGGCGGCGATCGCTCGAGGTGAACGCCACCGGGCACTTCCTGGTCGCGCGCGCGGCGCTGCGCCTCCTCAAGGAACAAGGGATCGGCGGCAGTCTGGTCTTCATCGCGTCCAAGAACGTGCCCGCTCCGGGCAGGGACTTCGGCGCCTACAGCGCCGCCAAGGCCGCGGAGACGCAGCTGGCGCGCGTCCTGGCGATCGAGGCGGGCGAGCACGGCGTCCGGGTGAACATCGTCAACCCGGACGCCGTCTTCCAGGACTCGCACCTGTGGTCCGGCGCGGTCCGCGAGGAGCGCGCCCGGGCGCACGGCGTCCCCGTCGAAGACCTCGAGGATTTCTACCGCCGGCGCAACCTGCTGAAGGTGCGCGTCCTGGCGGAGGACGTCGCGGAGGCGGCGCTGTGGCTGGCGTCGGACCGTTCCGCGAAGACGACCGGCTGCGTCATCCCGGTCGACGGAGGAGTGCGCGAGGCCTTCCCCCGCTGAACGGGGCATCCACCCGATTCAGGATGGTTCAGGGCTTGGGTTGCTTGCGCGGCTTGGGCGGGTACATCGACTGGAAGGGGAGGACCACCGAGCCGCCCCTGTCCAGGTAGGACTTGACCAAGATAGCCGCCAGGTGGTGGTTGGACACGACCTGGGGGTTGTTGCGCACGTCGAGCAGACCCGGGTCGAGCTCGATGGCCCGCTGGTAATAGCTGATCGCGTCGTCGTAATCGCCCCGCTGATCGAAATTGACTCCCAGGTTGTAGTAGGCCATGGCATAGGCCGGGTTGAGCTTGATGGCCCTTCTGTAAGCGCTCTCGCCTTCCAACGCCTTGTCGGTCGCCGTGAGAGCGACGCCGAGGTTGTTCCACGCGAGCGCCAGGTCCGGCTGGGCCCTCAGCGCCTTCTCGTACTGCACGATCGCCTGCTGCGGCCTGCCGTGCTGAATCAGGATGTTACCCAGCTCGTTCAGCAGGGCGGGGTTGTTCGGCTCCTGGGCGAGCCTGTCGACGACCGACTTGTAGTCGAGCGGATACACCTGGTCGATCGGTGTCAGCGCGCCGGGCTTGGGCGTGGGAGCCGGTTTGGGGGAGGCGGGCTGACGCGCCGGCGCCGGAGTGGGCGTGGGCACGGGCGTCGGTGCCGGGGCGGGCGGCATCGGAGGCGGTGTCGCGGTCGGGCTCGGGCCGGGCGTGGGAGCGGGGGTCGCTGTCGGTTGCGGGGAGGGCGGCGCGGCCCCGGGCTGCGCCTCCTGCGCCATGAGCAGCCCGTTCCGAGGCGACAGGAGACCGCCCCAGAGTGTCAGCCCGACAGCCATCAGCGCGACAACCAGAGCCGCCGGGCGTGCCTGCATGGAAGCCTCCTACTTCAAGGGCTTGGCCTTGATGCTGACCTTCTTATCCTTGGAGTATATCTTAAAGTCGATGACGTCACAATCGACTTTGCCCTTGATGGCCGCGGCGTGCCGGGCGATCTCGCGCGCGAAGGCGTCGTACGAGGGCTTCTTCTGGTCCCCCACCTGATCCTTGGCAGCGATGAATCTGTCATAGAGGTTCTTCAGCGTCGGCTCGTCGCGCCGGCTCGCCGAGATCCGCCAGGTGTCGGGGGCCTGTTCGTGCGGTTTCGCGTCCCCGTTCCTATGGGCGGCGTCCGCCGCCCTGGCCCCGGCCCCGGAGCCGTTCGAGCCGCCGTTCGCGGCCGCCGAGCCTGCGGTCTGCCGCGCCGCCCGGCGCGCCAGCGGGTGCAGGTGCACTCCCTCCTCCCGGATGCGCAGGTTCTTGAGCCAGAGCTCGGAGTAGGCGTTGAACTTGTTCAGGACGGCGTTGTAGAGGAACCGATCGGCGGACGACTTGACGTTGAATTGCGCCTTCTTGACGACCTTGTCGAGAGCGTCCCGCTGATCGATGGGGGGCTTCGGGACGGAGCCGATGAAGTACAGGTCGAACTGGATCTTGAGCTTGATGATATCGAGGTCGATTCGGTGCAGCTCTTCGTCGAACGTCAAGGTCTCGCCCCTGTCCGGCAAGCCCGGCCGCGGGCCCAAGGCAGTCTCGAACCCCTCTCAATATAGGGCCGGCCCTTCCCGGAATTCAAAAGCCGGAACTTTGACAGACGCGCAAGTCGTGTGGTGAAATGGCCTTCCTTGCGCGATTGCAACTTCGTGCTCGACAGAAGCCTCTCCGGGCCGTCTCCCGGAGGGCGAGGGACCCAATGCCGGCGTCCAGGAGCGCGTCAAAAACCGTCTCCGGCCGCGCGCCGCGCGGCACGACGGCGCGACAGGCGGGTTCCACGGCCCTGCGCGTGCTGCCGCAGGTCCACGCCGTCCTGCAGCGCGACGAGCTGCGCCAGGCAGCGGAGCGTCACGGCCGCGCTCTGGTGACCGGCCTGGTGCGCGAGCGTCTGGACGCTCTGCGCCGGGAGGTCAGGGCGGGGAGGACGGACGGCGCCGCCGTCGAGTCGGAGCTTGCCGGTCTCCCGGCCTGGGTCGAGCGCGAGGCCGGCGCGCGGACCGCCAGCACCCTGCGCCCGGTCATCAACGCCACCGGCGTCATCCTGCACACCAACTTCGGCCGGGCGGTCCTGCCGGAGAATGCGGCGCTCCGGATGACCGAGGTGGCGCGCGCCTACACCACGCTGGAGTACGACTTGGCGGGGGGCGAGCGCGGCTCGCGCTCGTCCCACCTCGACCGCCTGTTCGCGCTGCTCTTCCCGGGCCGGGCGTTCCACATCGTCAACAACAACGCGGCGGCGGTCCTCCTCGCCCTCAATACGTTCGCCGAGGGCAGGGAGGTCATCGTGTCGCGGGGGGAGCTGGTGGAGATCGGCGGTTCCTTCCGCATCCCCGATGTCATGCGCAAGAGCGGCGCGGTTCTCCGGGAAGTCGGGACGACGAACAAGACGCGCCTGGCGGATTTCGAGCGGGCAATCGGGCCGCGGACCGGACTCATCCTCAAGGTGCATCCAAGCAACTACCGGATCGTCGGGTTCACCGCCCAGGCGACGCTCCGGGAGGTCGCGACGCTGGGCCGGCGGCGCAAGATCCCCGTTCTCATGGATCAGGGCAGCGGCAATCTGCTCGACCTGACGCGCTACGGCATCCGGAACGAGCCGTCCGTCTTCGAGGCGCTGGAGCAGGGCGCCGACGTCGTCTGCTTCAGCGGGGACAAGATGCTCGGCGGGCCGCAGGCGGGCCTCATCGTCGGGCGCCCGGACCTGGTGAAGCCGATGCGCGAGAACTCGCTCAGCCGCGCGCTGCGGGTCGACAAGGTGACCTGCGCCGCCCTCGAGAGCGTCCTCCTCGAGCACGCGCGCGGCGCGGCCGAGTCGCGTCTTCCCGCCCTGCGCATGCTGACCATGACCCGGCAGGCGATCGAGGATCGCGCCCGCCGTCTGATCGATCAGGTCGCCATGCCTCCCGGCGGCACACTGTCGCTCGCCATCGTCTCGGGTCTGTCGCTGCCGGGCGGCGGCTCGGCGCCCGAAGAGGGGCTGCCGACGGCTCTTGTCGCCGTCACCTCCGGACGGCTGTCGGCGCGCGCCATCGAGAAGCGACTGCGCGCCCAGCCGACGCCGGTGATCGCTCGCATCGAGGAGGGGAAGGTCCTGCTCGACTTGAGGACCGTGCTCGAGGAGCAGGAGCCGGTCCTCGCCGGCGCGCTGGCGTCGCTGGCTTGATGCTCAGACGTTGAAGCGGAAATTGATGACGTCGCCGTCCTGGACGACGTAGGTCCTTCCCTCCGAGCGCAGTCTGGCTTTTTCGCGCGCCGCCGCGATGCTGCCGGCGGCGATCAGGTCGTCGTACGAGACGACCTCGGCCCGGATGAACCCCTTCTCGAAATCGGAATGAATGGTCCCCGCCGCGCGCGGGGCCGTCGTGCCCCGGCGGATCGGCCAGGCCTTGCATTCGTCCTCGCCGACGGTGAAGAACTGGATGAGGCCGAGCAGACCGAAGGCGGCGCGGATGAGACGGTCCTTCGCCGGCTCCTTGAGACCCAGGTCGTCGAGGAAGACCTTGGCGTCGGCGGCGTCGAGAGAGGCGATCTCCTCCTCGACCTTGGCGGAGATGGCGCACAGCGCCGTCCGGGATCGCGCGGCGATTTCGTGAAGACCGTACTGTTCGATGATTCCGGCCATTTTCGGCGCGTCGGTCTCGTCGCAGTTGACGATGAGGAGCATCGGCTTCGCGGTGAGGAAGGCGAAGCCGCGGATCTTCCTGAGGTCCTCCTCGGACAGGTCCAGCTCGCGGATCGGTTTCTCCCGCTCGAGCGCCTCGAGACAGCGCCGGACGACCGGCAGCTCGAGCTCGTCCTCCTTGTTCTTCGCCTTCTTGATGTTCAGCTCCAGTCTTTCCAGCCGGCGCTGCGCTACGTCGTGATCCGCGAGCATCAGCTCGGTCTCCAGGGTGGCGATGTCACGGCGCGGCTCGATCGGGCCCTCGCTGTGCGGGATCGCCTCGTCGCGGAAGGCGCGCACCACGTGGGCGATCGCGTCCACGTTGCGCATCTCCTTGAGGTCGACCGAGCTCGCGTCGCCCTTCTGCAGACCCTGGATGTCGAGGAAGTCGACATGGGCGAACGTGGTCTTCTTCGGCCTGAACAGGGCCGAGAGCCGGTCGAGGCGCGGCTCGGGGACCTTCGCGACGCCGACGTTCGGCTCGGACTTGCCCGTGGCGAACCTGTCCACGGCGACGTGGGCCCCGGTCAAGATGTTGAACAGGGTCGTCTTGCCGACCTTAGGGTATCCGAGCATGCCGATCTTCAACGCGCCCGCCCTTCTTCGGTCCTGGAGGCTCCGGCGGGCGTCAGTCTAGCGCAGAACGGAAAGACGCCGTTTCGGGTGCTTTCCATTCCGGCGCCCGTCGCGGATTCTGGCGGAGGAGCCATTCCGGGTGTATGATAAGAGATGCCGTAAGGGTCTTTGGAGCCGACCATGAAACAGACCAAGCCAGCCATCGTTCCCGCCGTCCTTTCCGCCCTTGCCCTCATGCTCATCGTCGCCGCCCTGCTCCTGCCGGGCCGGCTCTGGGCGGCTTCCAGCGGCCAGGTCGTCAACGTGGATTATGTCATCGCCCTTCTCGACGCGGGCGTCGATCAGGCGAAGGTCATCGATCGGATCGAGCAGAAGGGCCTGACGTTCCGTCTCGCGCCCGGTGACATGGCTCGCCTGCGATCGGCGGGAGCGGACGACAAGCTGATCGAGGCGGTCGTCGATCACGCGGCGGTTCTCGAGGGTCACGGCGGTCCGGGGGCGACGGCCGGACAGGAGCAGCCCCCGGCGCAAGACACCGACCACTGGGGCCGGCCGAGCCGGCTGGGGCGCTCCGGAACGACCGGATCCGGGGACGCGCCGGCGACTCCCGATCAGGAGCAGGGTTCGCCGCCTGCCGACGACGGGCAGCAGCAGTACCAGCAGCAGAGCGGCGAGGACGGACAGGGGATCGACGAGGAGCCGTACGGAGGCTCCTACGGCTACTACTACCCCGGCTACTACTCCGGTTACTACGACTTCTACTACGGCTACCCGTATCCTTATTATTACTCCTATCCCTACGGGTCCTACTTTTACTACTCCTACCCCTACTACCACTACTACCCGCGTCGCCACTTCTACGGCGGGTTCGGCCGCGGCGGCGGCGGGGGCATGCGAACCGTCCCACGCGGCGGCCACTCGACGGCGCCGCATTCGGGCGGCGGCTCCCACTCCACTCCGCGCTCCAGTCCTCGGGGCTCGCATCACTGAACAGCAGACACCCGCGCCGTCAATCACGCCGATCACCGGTGCTGATGTTATAGAATGAACCCGTTCGGGGCGTAGCGCAGCCTGGTAGCGCATCTGCTTTGGGAGCAGAGGGTCGGTGGTTCGAATCCACTCGCCCCGACCAACGCCGGGATCGACGTGGGGACGCGGACGCCCCTGACGAGATTCGCAAGCACGCGCCTGTAGCTCAGTGGATCAGAGCACCAGCCTCCGGAGCTGGGAGTCGGAGGTTCGAATCCTCTCAGGCGCGCCACCCATGACGAGCGGCCCCGGCGCCCACGAAGCGGCGCCGGGGCCTTCGATTTTCACCGCGAGACGATCCGGGTGCGATGAGGCAGACGATGACGGACGCGGAGACGGCGCGCGCGGGCGGGCTGGGTCTTCAAGTCGTTGTGCTGATCCTGGCGGCGCTCGTCCCGGTGGCCTGGCTCATCGGGCGCCGGACGGTGCCGCCGCCGCGGCCGGCCCCGCTGGTCCTGAACCCGGCCGGACCGATCGTGGCGCTCGGGCTGAGCGCCGAGGGACTGATGGCCGGTCCCACGCCCACCCACCTGAGCGCGCCGCTCGAGACGGGCGGAGCGTACCGGCTGGAGTTCTCGCCGGGCGGCGGCGACCCTGTCGCACGCCCGCCCTACCGGCTGAAGCTGATGGGTCCGGGTGGCAACGAGCTGTGGCAGGGATCCTGGGCGGGGACGACAGAGCAGAAGCTCCAGGTGGTCCTGCCCGCCGACGGTTTGCAGAGCGGGCCGCACACGATCGTCTCGGTCGATACGACCGGCCGGCTCCGGAGCTTCCCGTTCCTGGTGCCGTGAGCGCCGGCGGCGCGCTATGCTAAGATGACGCGCTCCGTCAGTTCGTGGGTGGCGGTTGCCGGGCGCGGCCGGTTGCGGATCGACGCGCCTGTAGCTCAGGGGACAGAGCAACGGCCTTCTAAGCCGTGGGTCAGGGGTTCGAATCCCCTCAGGCGCGCCACCCGTCCCCCTCGCGACGTCCCCGTGACGCGCGGTCACGACAAGATGCGGTGAGTGTAGCTCAGGTGGTAGAGCCCCGGGTTGTGGCCCCGGTTGTCGTGGGTTCGAGTCCCATCACTCACCCCAAATCGTTCGAAGCGACGTGGGCCGTTAGCTCAGTCGGTAGAGCAGCTGACTCTTAATCAGCGGGTCGGAGGTTCGAGTCCTCCACGGCTCACCACGCCTCTCTCTGCGTCACGGAGGGCCCCACAATGCCCAAGACCGTGCGAATCTTCGGCAAGGACACGTGACCCTACACCACCGCGGCCCGTGAGGCCTACGTCAAGGACGGGTACGAGGTGCAGTACCTCAACGTCCTGCAGGACCGGAAGCTCCTTTCGGAGATGATGAAGTTCTCCAAGGGCGACCGGTCGGTCCCGGTGATCGTCGACGGATCCAAGGTCCAGATAGGCTACGGGGGCGCCTGAAGCGTCTGAGACTCCGGCCGGCGGCCGGAGGTCGATCCTCTTCCCT
>DAISWT010000109.1:0-8456 GCA_036826235.1 Acidobacteriota bacterium
CCCGCCACGCCGTAGCCTTCGTCGCGAACGCAAGGGCCGCACGCCGACTGCGCCCCGCGCGTCGACCCGGCCGCCTGCGAAAGGAGGTCCGCATGTCCGCTCTCCCTGAGCGTCGTGTTCGCGCCGGTCTCTTCGTGGTTTCCGCCTGCGCCCTCGCTCTCCTGCCGGGTTCGGCGGCGCGCGCCGCCTGTCCCCCGGGTCAATCCAACCCGATCACCAGCGGCCCGGCGAAGGGCCGGCCCGCGATCATCTTCTCGAAGCTCGGAGGCGGTCCGGCAGGGTCCTTCTTCGTGCTGGGTGCCGCCGGCCTGGCGAACAGCGGCTCGCTGCCCCTCTCTGACTGGCTCGTCAACCTGGGAGACCTGGACGGCGACGGGATACCCGAATACGCCGTCGAGGCGCCCGGGGAAGGACCCGGAGGCTGGGGCGACCCGCGCGCCATCGGGTGCCCCTCCACGCTGACGCCGCCCCGGCCGCCGCTCGTCCTGCAGATCCAGCACGACCGGGAGGACCGCGACGGGGACGGTCGGTTCGACATCTTCGAAGACATCAATCACAACGGCCGGCTCGATCCCGGGGAGGACCTCGACGGCGACGGCCGGCTCACTCCTCGCGACGGCTGCGAGGGCGTGATGCGCGAGGACGTCGACTGCGACGGGCACGTGGACCTCTACTACGAGGACAGGAACGGCAACGGCATCCTGGACCCCCAGGAGGACGTCGACGGTGACGGCCGGCTGGACCTGATCAGCGAGGACGCCAATTTCAACGGAATTCTCGATCCGGGGGAAGATCTCAACCAGAATGGCCGGCTCGACATCAGACCGTACATCGAGGACCGCAACCACGATAAGTTCCTGAATGATCGGCCGCTGCCGAGTCCCAACGATGTCATCTATCAGTACTTTCCGGACGGAACGCGCGTCCAGATCTCAAGCTGGTACCCGTACGGCTCGTTCATTCCGGCCCCGGGGGGAATCGTCACCGCCCTGGTGTCGTGGAACGGAACGGCGTACGACCTGTCGAGCATGCCGTCCTCCACGAGGCTGATCTTCACGCTGGAGGATCTGCTGAAGAATCCTTCCAGGCGGTAGCTCCCCTGCACGAGGCCGGGGCGGCGTGGTAGGATGCCTCGTCGTCCCGGCCCTCCGCCGGGCGAGAGGCGAGATCCCGGTGTTGATGACGGCCCCCCGCCCGCACCCGCTCCGAACGCTCCGCTCCCTCGCGTCCTGCATCGTGATCGCCTCCCTCCTGCCCGGCCTCACCGGCTGCCTGACGACCAGCGTGCCGCCGGTCGGGCAGCAGGGACCGCAGTTCACTCCCGAGAACGACGAGCGCCGGCTGTGGGAGCAGGCGCGTGACGAAGAGCGCAAGCTGCGTGACAAGGCGACGCTGTACCAGGACCCGATCCTCGAGGACTACCTGAACCAGGTGGCGCAGCGCCTCGAGCCGCCCGAGGTGCGGCAGCAGGAGGTCATCAGGATCCGGGTGTACGCGATCAAGGACCCGTCCCTCAACGCCTTCACCTACCCGACCGGCTCCATCTACGTGCACACGGGGCTGCTGGCCCGTCTGGAGAACGAGGCGCAGCTGGGCATCGTGCTCGGCCACGAGATGACCCACGCCACGCACCGGCACGCCCTGGAGTTCGAGCGCAGCGCCCGCAACAAGATGATCGGGTTCTCGATCGCCTCGCTCGTCGGCAGCATCGCGGTCGCGAACGCGGCGGGCAAGAAAGCCGAGAGAGGGGACTACAGCGGCGCCTACGTACTCAGCCAGGTCGGCAACATCATGGTCGGGCTGGGGCTCGAGCTCGGGTTTCTGGCCGCGGTGAACGGCTTCGGACGGGAGCTCGAGCGCGAGGCGGACGAGGTCGGGATGGAACGCCTGGTGGCGGCCGGGTACGACCCGCGCCAGGCGCCGCGGGTGTTCGAGCTTCTCAAGGACGACCACGGCGACGACTCCAGGATGGAGGTGTTCTTCTTCGGCAGCCACCCGCGGCTGGACGAGCGGATCGCTGACATGCAGGAGCTTCTGTCGGCGCGCTACAGCGGCGTCGCCAGCGAGGGCCGGGTGACCGACACGCGCGATTTCCAGATGCGCATGCGGGTGCTGGCGCGAGACGACGCGGCCGAGAACATCCGGCTCGGGCGACTGGGCACGGCGGACGCGGAGCTCGGCAAGGTTCTGAGCCTGACGCCGAACGACCCGGTGGCGCGTTATCTGGAGGGGCAGATCGCCGAGAAGCAGGCGGCGGACGCGAAGGAACGGGCGGCGATCGACCGGCTCGAGGACAAGGCGATCGCGGCGTACGAGAAGGCGATCCGACTCGACCCGCGCTATGCCGACCCGTACCGCGCCATCGGTATCCTGCGCCACAAATCGGGTGACAGGGAGAAGGCCCTGGCCGCCTTCCGCCGCTACCTGGAGCTGAAGCCCGACGCCCCCGACGCCCAGCAAGTCAGGGATTACATCCTCGAGCTCGAGGCGCCCTGAGCCGAGCGCGACTCGGGCGCCATCGACGAGTTCGTGAAACGCGAGCTGCCGCTCGGCCGCTTCGGCACGCCCGAGGAGGTGGCGGCGGCGATCCTCCTCCTCGCCTCGAAGCCGGCGTCTCGCCTGATCGGCGTCTGTCTCAACGCGGACGGTGGCCAGAGCCGTTCGCTGTCCTGGACTCCTAGGCCCGGCGCTTCTCCGCCAGGACGGCAAAG
Source organism: Acidobacteriota bacterium (assembly GCA_036826235.1). GTDB lineage: Bacteria > Acidobacteriota > Polarisedimenticolia > Gp22-AA2 > Gp22-AA2 > Gp22-AA3. The sequence continues at coordinate 2,712 of DAISWT010000109.1, forward strand.
GTCTCGAAGATGATTTGCAGGGCCAGGAAGAGCGTGGCGTCGGTCGGATCGAGGGGAGGCGCGATCTCCACGAGGTCCATGGCGCGCACCGGCAGGCCCCGCAGCAGGCCGCGCACCAGGTCGAGGAGCTGCCGGCTCGACAGGCCGCCGGCGACCGGCGCGCCGGTGCCGGGAGCGCACGACGGGTCGGCGACGTCGATGTCGATGCTCAGGTAGATGTTGCCGATCCCGGTCATCCTGTCGCGCGCCAGGCTCACGATGGCGTCCGCTCCGGACCTGTCGATCTCGCGCGCCGGGACGAAGCGGATCTTCTTCTCCCTCATGAAATCGAGCTCGACCTTGTTGTAGGAGCGCGTCCCGAGGATCAGCAGGTGCTCGGGCTTCAGGCGGCTGCCGTCGAGCGCCCGCCGCATCGGGCAGGCGTTCGACAGCGGCGATCCGTCGTAAGTATCGAACAGGTCGGGATGGGCGTCGAGCGAGATCAGGCCGAATCCCTCCGGAAAACCGCCGGCGAAGCCCCGCACGAGCGGGATGCTGACCGAGTGATCGCCGCCGATCGACAGGAGGAAGGAGTTCCGGCCCGCCATGGCCGCCATCTTGAAGATCTGCGCCACCGCCTTCTCCACGCGGGCGAAGTAGGACTGCGCGCCACCCTGGCCGTCCGGCATGACGTCGCCGGCGTCGCGCAGGCGCAGGAGTCCCGGCTCGACCATATAGCCTTCCTCGGAGACGGCCGGTGAGGTCGCTGAGATCTCACGCAGGCGACGCGGCGCCTCGTCCGAGCCGCCGCGCCAGCAGGCGCCGCCGTCGTAAGGAATCCCGAGGATTACGGCGTCGTGCGGAAGCTCGAGGTTCGGCTCCGCCAGACCGCCCCAGGGGTAGCGCGGGGTCATGGCGGGAATTGTAGCAACAGGCTAAGATCGGCGGGCCATGAATCGACGATCGTGGGTTCCGCTCGGCGCGGCGCTCGCCTGCCTGGCTCTGGGGTGCGGGGGAACGTCCGGCCGCTCCGGCGCCGCCGCGGGCACGACGGGGCCGGAGGCGCCGGTCTCATTCGCCGATCTCGATGCGATACACAGGGAGCTGTCGGCCCACCGTGGGCAGCCGATCTTCGTGAACTTCTGGGCCTCGTGGTGCGTGCCGTGCGTGCAGGAGCTTCCCGACCTGGCGTCCCTGGCGCGCGAGAACGGCGCGGGCGCGGCGGTCTTCCTCGGCGTCTCTCTCGACGCCTGGGTGACGGGCGACGGTGCGGAGACCGAAGTGAAGGTGAAGCGTGCTCTCGCCGAGGCCGGCGTCGGCTACCCGAACCTGATCTACCGGGGGGACCAGGATCCGCTCATAGAGGGATTTGATCTCCCGGGGCCGATCCCCTACTCGGTGCTCTACGACCCGCAGGGCCAGCAGGTGCAGAACTGGGCGGGGAAGGCGCCGATCGGGGAGGTCCGGATGGCGATTGCCGGAGCCTCGACGCGGCCGCAAGCCGGGTCTCAAGGACGCTGAGGGGACCGGGGGCGGGCGGCGTGCGCGTCTCGGCCCGCAGGCCGACCCCCGCCGGCAGCGAGCGCCGCGGGCGGTAGTAGGCGCGGCGGGCTCTGACGCTCACGATCGTCATCTCCGGGTAGCGCAGGGCGCTCAGCTTCCCGCCGTAAACGCAGCCGGTGTCGATGTTCACCGTGTTGCGGATCCATTCCGGCTCGGGCACTGGTGTATGCCCGTACACCACCAGCGCCTGCCCGGAGTAGCCGGCGGCCCAGTTCACCCTCACCGGGAGCCCGTACCGATCGCGCTCCCCGGTGGTCTGCCCGTGGATGGCGAACAGGCGGGCGGCGCGCGAATCGCGGCCGATGAATTCGTCTCTGATCCCGGCGTGGGCCACGGCAAGTCGGCCGGGGTCGAGGACGAGGTGCGCCGGCAGCCCGCTCACGAAGGCGCGGAATTGATCGATGAAGCGCCGCCGCGCGTCCAGGCGGAGGGAGCGCAGCTGCCGGATCGACAGCAGGGTGCCGGCGCCGGACGCCCCGGCGCCGTCCTGCAGGCATCGCAGGAACTCCAGCTCGTGGTTGCCGGGGACGCAGCGCGCGCTCCCCGCGGCCACCATTCCCATGGCGATACGCGCCGCCTGCACGACCCGCGGCCCGCGGTCCACGAGATCTCCCACGAAGACCGCCCGACGGCCGGCCGGGTGACGGAAGGCGGCGCGCGGCGACGGTCTCCGGTATCCGAGGCGGCCCAGAAGGCGGACGAGCTCGTCGGCGCAGCCATGGATGTCTCCAATGATGTCGAACGGCCCGACGTCCTCCGGAATCGATCCCGAGGTTCGGGGAGGACGGCGCGCGGGAGAGTCGATCGCGACCCGGAGGCGGCGCGTGTCGAGGGCGCTGTGGATGACGCGCACGGCCGCGAACCCCTCGGAGCGTAGCCGCGGAAGCGAGTCACGCAGACGGCGCGCCTGGCGCTCGATCACCGCGCGCCCGACCCGCCGGCTGCGTCTCCGGTCTCCGGCGAGGCACTGCGCGGTCGGCAGGTCCAGGACGATCGCCACGGCGGGCAGCGCGTGGCGGGCCGCGATCTCCAGCAGCGACCGGCGGGCCCGGGCGTCGACGCTGGTGGCGTCGAACACGGTCAGGCGCTTTCGCCGCAGGCGGGACTCCGTGATGCGGTGGGCGAGGTCGAACGCGGCGGCGCTGGCGCTCTGGTCGGCCGGATCGCCGCTCAGCATGCCGCGGCAGGCGTCGGTGCTGACGATCTGCCGTGGGAGGAAGTTGCGCCGGCAGAACGTCGACTTTCCGGACCCCGCCGCCCCCATCATCACCACCAGGGAGGGAGAAGGAATCGTCAGGACGGTGCGCCGCGGCATGACGCCTCCGAGAGCGAGTGTCAGTACTCCAGGAGCTCCTTGATCGCCCGGGCGATCTCCTCCACGCCGGGCAGGACGGCCGCTTCGAGATTGGGGGCGAACGGGACGAAGCAGTCCCTGGCTCCGACCCGCCGCACCGGGGCGTCGAGGGACTCGAACGCCTGGTCGGCGATCCGGGCGGCGATCTCGGCCCCCATGCCGGCGAACACCGGCGCCTCGTGCGCCACGATCGCCTTGCCGGTCCTCGACACCGAGAGCAGGACCGCCTCGATGTCCATCGGCACGATGGTCCTGAGATCGATCACCTCCACCGACGGCTCGCCGCCCGCCTCGCCCGCCACCTGGCTCAGGGCCTGCTGGACCATGTGCACGGTCCGGCCCCACGCGACAACCGTCAGGTCGTCCCCCCGCCTCACGGTGCGGGCCTTGCCGAACGGAATGAGGTAATCGGGCCCCGGCTCCGGGGTCTTCGTGTACACCTGCCGGTACAGGCCTTTGTGCTCGAAGAACAGGATCGGGTCGTCCATGCGGCAGGCGCTCTTGATGAGTCCCTTGGCGTCGGCGGCGTTGCTCGGGTAGGCGAGGGACCAGCCGGGCGTGTGGGCGTAGAGCGTCTCGGGGGTCTGCGAATGGAACGGCCCGCCGCGCACGTAGCCGCCGACCGCCACGCGCACCACCATCGGGCAAGTCCAGGCGGAGGCCGAGCGCCAGCGGAGCGTCGGGATCTCGTTGCGCATCTGCATGTAGCCCGGGAACGAGTAGTCGCCAAACTGAATCTCGACCACCGGCTTGTACCCGCCTATCGCCATGCCCTGCGCCGTTCCGACGATGGTCGCCTCGGCCAGCGGCGAATTCTCGACCCGTCCCGGGAACTTCTCGGTCAGGCCGCGGGTGACGCCGAACACGCCCCCTTTCGGATCCTGGATGTCCTCGCCCCACATGACGATCTTCGGGTTGCGCTGCATCTCCTCGCTCAGCCCGTGATTGATCGCCTCCACCATGGTGATCGGCTTGTCGGAGAGATGCGCGGGCTCGCCCTCCTCGACCACGACGCGGTCGGGGCTGTAAATGTCGGCGATGGCGGTCGAGGGGTCGGGGTAGGGGAGCGCGTCGACCCGGCGCGCGACCTCCTCGACTTCGGTCTTGACGCGCGCGCGCCACTCCTCGATCTCCTGGTCGCTGAGCAGTCGCAGCTCGCGGATACGCAGCTCGGTGTGCGCCAGCGGGTCCTTGCGGCGTGCCTCCTCCATGTCCTTCGCATCGCGGTATTTCGTCTGGTCATCGGACGACGAGTGCGAGTCGATGCGCACCACCATCGCCTCGACGAACAGCGGCCCCTGGCCCCGGCGCACGTCCTCGATCAGCGGGCGCAGCGTGTGGTACATCTCGGTGAAGCGCGTGCCGTCCACGCGCACCGACCGCATGCCGAAGCCGCGCGCCACCTCGTCCAGCCGGGAGTGGGTCTGCTGTTCCTGCGGCACGCTGATGGCGTAGCCGTTGTTCTGGATCAGGAACAGGACAGGCAGGCGGTCGTGCTGGGCCTTGTTCAGCGCCTCGAAGAACTCGCCCTCGGAGGTCGAGCCCTCGCCGCCCGACACGTAGACGATCTCGTCGCGGCCGTCGGCCAGGATCGCCTTGGCCATGCCGACCGCGATCAGGAACTCCGTGCCGGTGCACGCCGTCGGGGAGATGACCCGCAGCTCGCGCGACGAGAAGTGCTCCGACATGTTCCGCCCGAGCGAGTTCGCGTCGCCCTGGCGCGACAGCATCCCCAGGAAGATCTGGTCAAGCGGCATGCCGAGCCCGACCATCAGCGCCTTCTCCCGGTAATACGGGAAGAACCAGTCCTTGCCCCGCTGCAGGAGCATGGACATGGCGATCTGGACCTTCTCGTGCCCTCGGGCCGAAGCGTAGAAGGAGCACTTGCCGGCGCGCACGAAGATGCGGCACTGCTCCTCGACGAAATAAGCCCGCAGCATCTTCTCGTAGAGCTTCAGATAGACCTCCGGCTTGACGCCGGGTCCCGCGGCCGCCGGGCGTGGGCGCTCCGTGGGCAGCTTTCTGACGGCCATGCATGTCCTCCAGATCGGGATCGCGGTGATCCTACACCTCCAAACTATGGAACGCCAGCCGGGCGATGAGGACGCCGGACCCGCGTCTCCGGGACGGCAGAGCCCCGGCGCGCCAGACGGTTGACGCGTCGCCGGCGCTGAAATGTCTCTTTGGTGAAAAGCCCCGCCGGAAGCGCTCTCTGGCTTGCCGCCCGCGGGACCGGTCCTTATATTGCGAGCGGTTCACCGCCCGATGAGCTGGACGTCATTCTCGTGCTGCGGGGGACGCGTGTTCGGCAAGAAAAAGCGCAAACCGAAGAAGACCCACGCCGGCGAAGCGGTCACGGGAGATGGATCCGCCGATCTCCAATCCGTCTCGACGGAAGACGGCCACGCCGGCCCTCAGGACGAGGGAGCGGATCTCCGGAAGCTCGTCCCGGCCGGGGAGCCCGGCTCCCGTATCGGGCGTTACACGATTGTCGAGACCCTCGGCCAGGGAGGAATGGGAAAAGTGTATCTGGCCCGGGACCCGGTGATCGGCCGCAACGTCGCGCTGAAGGTCATCACCATCCGACCCGACCTCTCCGAGGAGGAGGCGGGTCAGTACCGCGAGCGGTTCCTGCGCGAGGCCCAGGCCGCCGGAGCGCTCATTCATCCGAACATCGTGGCGGTGCACGACATCGGCCAGGACGCCGCAAGCGGCAGCCCCTATATCGTCATGGAGCATGTGCCCGGCCAGGATCTCAAGAAAGTGATCCTGTCCCGGGCGCCGCTGCCCGCGGCGGAGGCGGTCGGGATCGTCATGCAGATCGCCGCCGCGCTCGATTACGCGCACAA
>DAISWT010000110.1:0-8232 GCA_036826235.1 Acidobacteriota bacterium
ACGGCGTTCTGGAGGGTCGTGACGATCGGCTTCTGGCCGACCACCTCCTCGAACGTCTGCGGCCGGTACTTGCGGGCGAGGACCTGGTAGCTCACCGGGTATCTTGGAGAGGCCGGCCCGAGAGCCGGTTCAAGTGGACCCGCGGCGCCTGCGAGATCCTCCTGACGGCTGCTCCCTTCCGGGCCTGACCGGGTTTGGCGGTTCGCATCGCGCGGGGCTCGAACCGGCCGTCGCGCCGGCCCGCCGCGCCACTCCGCGGCGGCAACTCGTGGCCGAACCGCCCGATGCTATTGCATCTGCCCTGGACTGTCAACGCGACCCACAATCGATGAATCCCCGTCGGCGACGCGGACCGCAGCCCGCGTCGCCTCTCCGTGATCCTCCGGCTGGCGCTACGCCCCATGGTCCCTGCGCTCGCCCGCTCGTACGCGCGCCGTGACCCACGTTGTACCCGGGAATCGGTTTGATCGTCGGGGCAGGGGGTGGTGGGAGGAAAACCGGGCAGAGAGGCAGGCCGCAGCGCGGCGCGCCGATTTCGAGCCGCGCCATGCGCAACGGATTGGCACACAAGCCCCCGCGCGAGCGAGCGAGCGAGCGAGCGAGATGGGATGAAGTGGCTGGTCCCCGATGGGAACGGGGTGGCTAGACTGGCCCCACAAGTGGTTCAACGCGCTCAGAGGCGCAACCCAGGAGGACCAGCCATGACGAATAGTGGCATAGATCTCGGTCGAAGGATGAGCCAAATCTGCATCCTGAAGCAGGACGGCGAACTCATCGAGCGGCGCATCCGGACCGAGCGCGAACGGTTCGCCGCCGTGTTCAAGGCGCACCCCGGAGCGCGCATCCTGATCGAGGCGGGAACCGAGAGCGAGTGGGTGGCACGGTGTTTGGAAGACCTGGGTCATCAGGTCATCGTCGCCGACCCGAACTACGCGCCGATGTATGGTCAGATACATCGCCGGGTGAAGACGGACCGTCGCGATGCGCAGGCCCTTGCCGAAGCCTGCCGACTGGGGGCCTACCGGCCGGCGCATCGGACGTCGGAGGCGCAACGGCACGTGCGCTGGCAGATCGCCGTGCGCGAGACTCTGGTGCGAACGCGGGCGCGGTCCATCGTGCTCATCGGGTCTCTGCTACGCCAGGCGGGTCTGCACCTGCCCGGCGGGGGGGCCGAGACGTTCCTCAACCGTCTCAAGGCCCTGAACCTGCCCGAGCCCCTGCACCAGGCCATCGATCCGCTGCTCCCGGTCCTCGAGATGCTCAACCGGCAGGTGGCCACAGCCGACGGCGCCCTCGAGGAGCTGGCTCGCAGCGACCCGCGAGTGCGTCGCCTGGACACCGCCCCGGGCATCGGCCCGGTCACCGCCGCCACCTTCGTCGCCACGGTGGACCGCGCTGACCGCTTCGCCGGGCCGCATCAGCTCGAGGCCTATCTCGGTCTCGTCCCTCGCGAGTACAGCTCCGGGGAGCGCCAGGTCCGCGGCCGCATCACGAAGAGTGGCAACACCCGCCTGCGCTGCCTGCTCATTGAGGCGGCCTGGTCGATCGTGAACTACCCCAAGGCCGAGACCGCGGCCCTGCGCCAATGGACGCTGCGCATCGCTGCCCGGCGCGGCATGCCCCGGGCGGTCGTCGCTCTGGCCCGGCGCCTCGCAGGGATCCTGTTCGCCATGATGCGGGACGAGACGGTGTATGACTCCAGCCGCCTGACGTCGCGATCGCGGCGCGTCCAGGTGGCCTAGATCAGGAGGAGACCCAGGACATCGTTCAGCCCGGTTCCTAATCACGGGTGCGGTGAGCGCGTCCTCATGTTTGGCCGCTGTCGAGAGCCGCGAGCGAGATGGCGCCCCGCACCCACCGAACCGCACCGTGCGCCGGCGACCACGCGTCGCCCTGAGTTGAGCGCGAACAGAAGGGTGAGGAACCTCGCTGAGCCTGACGTTCGTGTGTCCGAAAGGAACTGCCGTGATCCACAACCAGTCTTAACACGGACCGGCCACTTCAGAGAAGTATGAGGCGCGCCGCGCTGCGGCCTGCCTCTCGGTGCGGTGATGCTGCCGGGCGTGCATTAGGCCCGCGGTGGTGCTAGATTCCCGGTGGCGGCGCAGGCCGCGGAGGAGCGGACGTGAGCGTCCCGATCGCGACAACCCTGGGCCTCGGCTTCGTCCTGGGGCTGCGCCACGCCCTCGACGCCGACCACGTCGCCGCCGTCGCCGCGCTCAACGAATCACGGGAAGGCTTCAGACGGGCGCTGGTCAATGGCTTCTCCTGGGGTGTCGGTCATGCCCTGACGCTGGGCGCGGCGGGCGGCCTGGCCCTCGCCCTGCGCTCCGCGATCCCGGATCGCCTGGCGCTCCTGTTCGAGTTCGGAGTGGGGCTGATGCTGATCGTCCTGGGGTCCGCGGCGCTCCGGGGGAGCCTACGCGATCGGCTGCGCGCCCCGGCACGACGATGTGTCGCACTCCCACCTGCACTTCCACGCCGCGCGGCACAGAGCCGGGGAGCCGGCGCCCCACCGCCACCCGCACGCGATCCGCTTCGCGTTCCGGCCGTTCCTGGTCGGTGGCGCGCACGGCCTGGCGGGCAGCGCCGCCCTGGCGCTGCTGGTCCTGACCGAGGTGCCCACCGTCCTCGCCGGCTGTCTCTACCTGCTGGTCTTCGGGGCGGGCTCGACCGCGGGCATGACGCTGATGAGCCTCGTCCTGGGAGCCCCGCTGGTCATCGCGCAGCGCCGGGCGCTCTGGCTGGCCCGCGGACTGCGCGCCGCCGCCGGCCTCGGCAGTCTCGGCATCGGACTGACAATCCTGTGGGAGACGGGCGTGACCGGCGGCCTGTTCGGCTAGGAGCCTCTCAGGCGCCCGGTCCTGTGGATTCGGCGAAGTCCTCGTCCAGGTTGTAGATCGCCCGCGCGATCTTCCACGAGCCGTCCGGCTGCCTCTGCAGGATCCAGAGATACTTCGCCTTCGCCAGCATGACCTTCCCCTTGGCGCCCGGGACCGTCACGGCCAGCTCGACCCGCTCGAACGCCCAGTCGCCGGCGACCCTGGTCTCGACGGGCTCCAGGGTGATCTCCGACGCCGTCTGGTCGAAAAACTGCTGGTAGTGCGTGGCGATCGCCTTCCTGCCGGTGAGGGTCGGCTCGTCGGCCGGCATCAGCACCGCGTCGTCGGCGAACAGCGCCACCATCCTGTCCACGTCGGCGGCGTTGTGCGCCGCGACGTACTCGTCGTGGAGCCTTGCGATCGCCGCGAGATCCGCCGCGCCGTCTCCCCGGGTCGGCGGGGCGCCGGGCCCGGCGTCCTGCGAGGACGGGGCGCAGGCGCACAGCAGCATGGCGGCCAGGACCCAGACGGGCGGGCGAATGCGTCGGCCTTCCTGATGCAGCTCGTTCATCGGTGCTCCGGCGGTCGCAGCGGCACCGGCGACCCGAGGGCGCTCACCTCCAACAGGTGCAGGACGACGCGCGCCGACAGGCCCCACAGCGTCTCGCCCTCGTGCAGGAAATAATAAACCCACAGGCGCCGGCCGGCGCGATTCTCTTCGCGGGAGGTCCAGCGATCCTCCTGCATCAGCTCGGCGACCGGGATGTCGAAGATGCGCGCCACCTCGGCGGCGCGCGGGCGCAGCGCCGGAAGGCTGCGCAGGACACCCGCGACCGGCGTCACGACGACCGTGTCCGTGCGCGTGGGGAAGTCGTCGAGGAGGCCGAGGACCTCGACCGCCGCGGGCGCCAGGCCGATCTCCTCCTGCGCCTCCCGCAGGGCGGTCCGCACGGGATCGTCCTCGCCCGCCTCGACCAGGCCGCCGGGGAACGCGACCTGGCCGGCGTGCGTCGGCAGGTCCTCGGTGCGGCGCGTCAGGATCAGACGGAGCGGCCCGCCGTCGTCGACGATCGGCACCAGGACCGCGGCCCGCTGCGGGCGCTCGAGGCGCCGGCGCGCGCGGCGCGGCAGACGCTCGCGCAGGGACGCGACCAGGCCGGACGCCGGCCCGCTCATCGCGGCAGCTCCCGGGCGATGAAGTGGGAGACCGCCGGCGGCGCCGGTCCGAGGTGGTAGCGGCGGGCGCGCTCTTCCACTTCGCGGTCGGCCACGGTGATGCGCTCGTGCTGCCTCATGTGCTCGATCCACGACTCCACCAGGAACGACTCGACGTAGCGGCCCGGGTCACCGGGGTCGCTCAGCAGATCCCACCGGAAGGCGCCGTCACGCAGGCGGATGCGCCGCACGTCACGCATGGCCCGCGCGAAGTCCTCGGCGTGCGCCGGATCGATGCGGTACTCGACGGTGATCAGGACCGGGCCGCGATCGCCCTCGGGCTCACCGGCCACCACCGGCGCCGGCCAGTGCCGCGACGGCGCCAGGTTCGGCGCCTCGCCGCGCGGCAGACGGAAGCGGGCGGTCGCGGGGATTCCGAGAAGCGTCCCCGAGCCGGCCAGAACCAGGGCGGCACGCAGCCCCGCGTGCGTGGCCACCGCGCCCCACACAGCGCTCCCTCCGGCCATGCCGCCGAAGAACACCAGAAGATACAACGCCAGGCCGCGCCCGCGCACCCAGGGCGCGAGCGACGCCTGGGCGCTCGTGTGGAAGCTGGTGAGAAGCGCGATCCAGGCGCCGCCGCCCAGCGCCATCAGCAGGCAGACAGGCACGAAGCTGCCAGCCGCCGCCAGCGCCAGGAGAAGACAGCCGAAGACCCCGCTCGCGGCACGCACCAGCCCGTCGAACGTCAGGGCCCGCCGCAGCCGGGGCAGCAGCAGCGCCCCCGCGACCGCGCCGGCCCCGAAGCAGCCCAGCACCAGCCCGTACTCGGTCGGGCCGCAACCCAGTTCGAAGCGCACCAGGACCGGCAGGAGGGCGAACAGGGCGATGCCGCACACGATGAACGCGCTGGAACGCACCAGGACGGCGTGCAGGTCGGGCGCGTGCCGCGCGTAGCGCAAACCCGCGAGGAGGGCGCCGAGCAGGGTCTCGACCGGTAACAGGCTCTGGCGCGGCGCCCGCCGCCAGCGGAACAGAACCAGCACCACGCCGAGGAACGACACCGCGTTCAGGAGAAACGCCGCCCCGGGCCCGGCGGCGGCGACGATGAATCCCCCCAGGGCGGGGCCGACGGCGCGCGCCAGGTTGATGGCGATGCCGTTGAGCGCCAACGCCGCGGGAAGGTCGCGGCGGCCCACCAGCTCGGGGATGATCGCCTGCCAGGCCGGAGCGTTGAGCGCGTTGCCCATCCCGACGAGGAAGGTGAACAGCAGGAGGATCCAGACGTTGGTCGCGCCCGCCAGCGTCATGCCGCCCAGCGCGGCGCTCGCGAGCAGCATCCAGCTCTGCGTCACGATCAGGAGCCGCCGCCGGTCGACCACGTCGGCGAGCGCCCCAGCGACCAGCGCCAGAAGAAAGACCGGCAGGGTGGTCGCCGCCTGCACCAGGGCGATCAGGATCGGCGAGCTGGTGAGCGAGGTCATCAGCCATGTCCCGGCGACGTCCTGCATCCAGGTGCCGACGTTCGAGGCGAGCGCGGCGATCCAGAGGGCGCGGAACAGCGGCTGGGCCAGCGGCGCCCAGGCGGACGAGGCGGCGCCGGCCGGGCTCTGCGGCGTCGTGATCGTCGAAGAGAATGTGTCGCGGTCAGTCATGGCGCCATCATTCACGCTGCCGCCGTCATTCGTGGTTGCGTGCCCTCGCGGCTGGTGGTAGATACATGGAGGTCCCCCCGCCGCGCGTTGCCGCTTCGGCCCGGGCGCGCGGCGCCCTGTCCAGTGCCGGAAGAGGAGAACGCCCGCATGTCACGCAAGGTCCGCGTCGCGCTTCGCTGTGTCGCGCTCATCGCCGTCTTCCCCCTCGTGCCGGCGCTCGTTTCCCCGACCGCGCCCGCGAGCGGGCCGTACCGCTCGGCCCTGTCGCATCTGGGCGCCGCCTCCGCACTGGCGGCGAGCACCTGCAACAACAAGGCCTGCACGCAGGCGTCGCACGGCCTGAAGTTCACCTGCGTCGCGTCACCTGGCACCAACTGCAAGACAGTCCATGGCGGCCAGGACTGCGCCGTGAGCGCTTGCTAGAACTCCCGGTCGATCGACGGCGGAGAGGCCGGCGCCGCCGGCCTCTCCGCCTCACCTCGCCTCACAGCATGGCCTTGATGGACTCCACGAGAAGCACCGTCGTGTCCGGCGCTGGTGTACAGGAGAGCCCCGGGAAGGTCGAACGGCACTCACTATAAAGGATAGGGACCGGGGCGGCCCGCATGGCCCGGTATCCTACCAGCGATCGGCTGTCACCTCATCGCGACTGACTTTGTGACCCCCGGCGCGTACCTTCGGGGCCTGCGCGCAGACCGACCCGCGCGTCCTCGTCCACGCTCCGATCGGCGCGGGTGACAGCGACAGCGGGCCGTCGGCACGGGCGGCGGGCCGGCCGCGGGGACGGCCCGCTCCCGGGAATGACGCGCCGCCGTGCCGGTGGGAAGGGCGGAGGCGCCGCGGCGCGCGCTTTGTCACCGCTCTGTCACCGGGGAGTCGCGAGGCGATGTCGATCGTCCTGGAACAGCTGGTGAAACGATACGAGGGACACCCCGTGGTGAACAACGTGTCCCTCGAGGTGGCGGACGGGGAGTTCTTCGTTCTGCTCGGCCCGAGCGGCAGCGGCAAGAGCACTCTGCTGCGCCTGATCGCGGGGCTCGCCGACGTCGAGAGCGGGCGGGTGCTGCTTCACGGGAGCGACGTGACCCAGCAGCCGCCGCAGGCGCGGGGGATCGGCGTGGTGTTCCAGAACTACGCGTTGTTCCGCCACATGTCGGTGGCGGAAAACATCGAGTTTCCGCTGAAGATCCGCGGGGTGGCGCGGGGCGCGCGGCGGCGCCGGCGCGACGACCTCCTCGAGATGGTGGGTCTGGCCGGGCTGGGCGGGCGCTTCCCGCAGGAACTCTCGGGCGGCCAGCAGCAGCGCGTCGCCCTGGCGCGCGCCCTGGCGCACCGGCCCGAGGTCCTGCTGCTGGATGAGCCGTTCGGCGCGCTGGACGCCCGTATCCGCGTCGATCTGCGGCGCACCGTACGCTCCATCCAGCGCGCGCTCCGTATCACCACCATCTTCGTGACGCACGACCAGGAGGAGGCGTTCGATCTCGCCGACCGCGTCGGCATCATGAACTTTGGCAGGCTCCTGGAGGTCGGCCCGCCGCACGAGCTCTACCTCCACCCGCAGACCGAGTTCGTCGCGACCTTCCTCGGCACGGCTAACCTCATGGTCGGCGAGGTGGCCGCGGACGGCGTGCGCCTGGGCCCCGTGCACTTTCCGCTCAGCACCCGGCCGGCGGCCCTGGCCGGCACGCGCCGCGTGCAGGTGCTGTTCCGGCCGGAGGACGTGGCGGTGAAGACCTCCTCCGAGGCGCTCGGCTGGCCTCTTTTGGGCCAGGCGGTCGTGGAGGACTGCGGCTTCAACGGCTCGTTCGAGCGACTCCGCCTGCGCCTGCCGAGGCTCAGCGGCGTCCGGCCGATCGCCCCGCCCGCGCCGTTCGGCGGCGACTTCGTCCTGGTGGAGGCGTGGCGTTCGCAGCACCAGGCCCGCCGCTTCCCCCTGCGCCCGGGCGACTCCGCCTGGGTCGGGGTGCGCCGTGTGCACGCGCTCACCCATCCCGGTCTCAGCTTCCTGCTGGTGACCGACGGCTCGGCGGAGTCGCGGCCGGCGCTCGAGCTGGGAGCGCAGCTGGCCCGCCTGGCGCACGCGCGGGTGACGCTGGTCGGCCACGCGGCGGACGGCGCCCGCAGCGAGGAGGAGCTGCAGCGGGCCCGCGAGTCGATCGCCGGCGGCCTCGCCGCCGTCGAAGCGCTGGCGACGCCCGACCCGCCGCCGCGCGCGCTGGCGCAGGAGGCGGCGCGACGTCATTACGACCTGGTCGTGTGCGCCCAGCCGCCGCGCGGCCGCATCGAGCTGGCCGAGCAGTTGCTGCAGGCCGGCGACCACAACCTGCTCCTCGTCCCCGGACCGGAGCCGGTGCCGGCCCGCGCGCTGATCTGCGTCGCGGTGGGGGAGCCGGCAAAGGAGGACGTGCTGTTCGCCGGGCGCCTGGTGCGGCACCTCGGGACCGAGGCGACCATCCTCACGGTCCTGCGGGACCGCGACGACGCGCCGGCCGTCGGCCAGGCCGAGCGCTTCCTGGCCGCCGGCGCCCGGACGCTCTCCCTGCTCGGCATCACCGCGCGGCCCGTCATCCGCTTCGGTCCGGTGCGCGGGGAGGTCCTGG
>DAISWT010000111.1:0-1537 GCA_036826235.1 Acidobacteriota bacterium
GCTGGGTGTCAACGTCCCAGAAGATCGTTCCTCTCATGGCAGGGCCGGATTCTATCAGGAAAATGCCCGACGAGCGTGCGGGTGAGTGTCCGACGGTCTCTGCGGTCGCTGCTTCTCCCGCCAGACATTTCGCGCCGACCGGCGGCAGAAGAAACCTCATATCAACGCGATCTGTCTGGATCTCATGGTGGCCTGCGTCGGCCTGCGCCAGGCCGCCCGGATCCCCCGGGTCGCCAGACGGACCGTCGAGCGCCGCTTCACCTGGCTCGCGCGTCACGCGGCTCAGTTCCAGGCCAATCGACTGGCGTCCACCTCTATGTTCCCAGGACGGCGACGGTCGTCCTCGAGTCGGATGAGAAGCCGACCGACGGGCAGATAGGTCGCGTCCTGTTCGGCCGGCGATTCCGCTGTAACACTCATTCGGCCTCGGCTCGACGCGACCGCGCCAACCCGCTGTTCCCCATCAACCATACCAATGCCCGGCTGCGGCACTTCCTGGCCCGCCTCCGTCGCCGCACCTGGTGCGTATCGAAGCGACGCGAGAAGTTGCACGATCACCTGATGATCGCAACGCTGTGGTCCAACTTCTGCAGGGGGATCACCCGGCGGACGACGACCACGCCTGCGCAGGCGCTGGGGATGGCGCCGCGGGCTTATCGGCTGGAGGAGATCCTTGCGTGGCGCGAGGACTGGGAGTCTCGAAGTCCGGCCCTGCAAGACTGACCGGAGTCTTCCGCCCCGCACGGTCGTCGGGCATTTTCTAAAGACGCCCGCCGTCCATCCCCGGATGCCCGGGAGGGTGAGATGGACGGCGGGCGATGGGGTCCCGACGGAGAAGGATGGCCTGGCTCTCCGCCGTAGGAGCCAGCGCGCCGCTTGCTGGAGACGGCACGGGCCCCGCCCCCACTTCTCATCTCGGCGCGAGCATTGCAATGCGCATGCCTCGACGATCCGCGGGCACTGACCGTCCGGTAGAGACTCTTGTGTTTCAATCACTTGCTTAGGATCGATGCGGACTTCCACGGGGGTAGGCTCGGTATCAATGCGGGTCGTGAGACTCGGGCGGTGCGTTGGAGGGGTTTGAAATCACTGAGCAACCGGTGTGTTCAGCTGGAGATAGTGTCTCGTGTCAGGTTGTGGGTCTCAGACACCTGCTTGAGACGGACAGCATCGAGTTAGAGGACGACGGGATAAACCTTGCGATGCACATGAGCGCGGTCGAGTGTCTTGCGGCCTCCGAAATCCCAATGCGCCAGCGCGACGAACTGCTCTTCGACGAAGCATCTCTCGATGATCGAGCCCAGGTCGCCGGGCGAGAGAATCGACAGGCGGCGCGTCAGCCCCGCCAGGGCGTTCTGACCCGGCAGGATCGACGCCAGGGCCGGGCGCTCGTCGAACAGGACCGCCTCGTATTCCGGCAGATCGCGGCGCGTGCGCGAGGAGATCCCGGCGAGGGCCAGGTTGCCGTGTCCCTCCTTCCCCTCCGATTCCGCCAGTTGCAATCACGATGGACTTGGCCTTAAACACCGCGAACCGT
>DAISWT010000111.1:1621-8228 GCA_036826235.1 Acidobacteriota bacterium
GCTTTCAGGTCGAGGACGGCGTCCAGCGCCTCGAAATTGTCACGCGCCGGTCGCGCCGCTATGGCGACGACGCGATCGCCCTGGAGCACGCCCGCCTCGCTGGCGGGGCTGCCCGGGAAGACGCGGCGGACCACGGCGCCCCGCGCCGGATCCCAGACGCGCCCCTGGCTCTGGATGATGAGAGGGTCGTCGAGCAGAAGTCCGATCCACGGCCAGGCGGCCTGCGGGCCTTCCATCATCCTGTTCATGGCGCGGCGCGCGTGGCGCGCGGGGATGAACAGCCCCGACGAGAGAGGATCGGTTCGCTCCGCCTCCCCGCTGTAAGTGATCAAGAGACTCGGGACGCCCACCAGGCGTCCGGCGGCGTCGACCACCGCTCCACCGGAGTCGCCCGGGCCGACCGGGGCCAGGACCTCCGCCCAGAACTCGAGCGGCCGCGCCCCAACGCGGACGCGCTCGTGCGCTCCCATCCTCGCCCAGCCGACCTCGGGACCGAGATCAGCGCGGTTGCCCAGGACGAACAGGGCGGTACCGGGCCTCGGGAGCCCGTCCTCGCCGAACGCTATCGGGTGGAGGCCTCCCGCGGCGGCTCGCAGCAGGGCAAGGTCGGAGGCCTCGTCGACGGAGACGACCCGGGCGCCGATCTGGCGGCCGTCGGTGGTCCCGATCGTCACGTCGGTGCTGCCGGCGACAACGTGCGCGTTCGTCAGGATGAAACCGTCGGCGGACACGACCACCCCCGAACCTGCGCCGAGCCCCTCGACCGGCTCGCGCAGGAAACGCCCGTTGCGGAAAACCGGAATCTTGACGACCTCGTGCACGCGGACGCTGACAATGCCGCCGAAGGCCGCCGCGACGCCGTCCGGAAGCGGATCGTCGCCGGCTTTCGAAGCGGCCCCGGCGAGCGTCGAAGAGACGAGGAAGAGGACGATGGGAGCGGACACGAGGATGCGCATGCCGCGCGGGAATATAATTCCCGATCGGGCCCGAAGCCCGTGCGCACGGAGACCCAATGCTTTCTCGGAGCCGATTCTTTCTCTTCGCGGTGGCGCTGACCTGCGCCGTCGCGGGGGCGGACGATTCGCGGCCGCCGGATCGTCAGACTTCCGGCGCCCCGGGCGATTCGGAGCTCCAGCGCCTGGCCGAATTCCTGAGCTGGGCTCATCCGCAGGACGCCTGCGGTCCTCCCTCCAGCATCCAGATCACCGGCCAATGGGCCGGCGGACTGACGGCGCGTTACGAGATTGTGTGTGACGGCGTGCCGCGAGCCCTCCAGGGTGTTTTCCAGACACGCGAGAAGGAGAGAGTCTGGCAGATCTGCGCCGGGTTCGAGTCCGAGGCCGACCGGATAGGAGCCGCGCTCGAGACCTTGAAGAAGGTGCCCGGTCCAGCTCTGGAGCCCCCGTCCCGCGATGCGCTCTCCCGGATCACCGACAACCCCCTCGATCTGGTTCCGCCGCCGAAGCCGACCGGGGAGATCCTCCCCGAGTATCCGGAGGAGGCTGGACGGGCGCGGCTCATCGGTGACGCTCACGTCGGGCTCCTGGTCGAAGTCTCTGCCGAGGGCGTGCCCCTGCGGACGCGCCCGTTGCGCGGCCCCGACCCGGACCTCGGCATGCGGCGCTCCGCGACGGAAGCGGTGATGCGCTCGCGTTTCCAGCCGGCGCGCCTGGCAGGGCACCCGGTGACCTACTTCGCGCCGATCGACCTGACCTTCGCGGGCCTGCCGGCGGAATCACGCAATTGGGAGCACCGGGCGTTGTTCCACCTCGTGGCCATCGTCTCGAGCGACGACGCCGTCATCGACGAGGCTCTTCGCCGTCTGCAGGCGGGAGAACCGTTCGAGACGGTCGCCCGCGAGCCCTCGTCCGGTGCCACGGCGGCGCCGGCGGAATCGCTGGTGCGCGGCGGCGACTGGGGGTTCGTTTCGGCGGCGACGCTGCCGGCTCCGGTGCGCAAGGCGCTGCACGAGGCCCGAGTCGGAGCGTACGCCGGGCCGATATCGGCCGAGGGGCTGCACTACCTGATGCTCAAGAAGGGCGAGGTGTACTACGCTCTGCGGCCGCGCGACGACAGTCGCGAGCTGCCGTACCAGATCCTGCACCAACGCAACCCGCCCGATCCCGAAGCGTTGCGGCACGCGCTGGAGAGCGACATCGCCGACTATCTGGCGGAGAGCCGACGCGAGGCTTACGTCAACGAGGCGGCCCGGCTGATGGGCATCCGCCAGGCGCAGTTCGAAATCGGCCGGCTGGTGATTCACACCGACGTCCTGGACGAGGGCGAGGTCAAGATGCTCGGTCAGGTGGTCGACGCGGCCGTGCGGGCGCACGAAAACTTCTGGGCGCCCCTCGTCCCCCTGCGGCCGCTCAACCAGCAGGTCCTGGTGTACGCCTGGGCGCGCCAGGCCGATCACGATCGCCTGCACCGACTGTGGCAGACGGGCAGAACGCCCGCAGCGCCGGCGCGATCAGACGCGTCACGCGAGACCCGTGCCAGCGCGGAGCCCTGGAGCTACGCGGGGGAGTACATCCCGGCGTCGCGCATCCTTTCGGTGCCGTGCGAGCTGATGGGGGGGCACCTCCCGGTGCCGGTCGTCATCCACGAAGCGATCCACATGCTCGACTACGAGAGGATCTACCGGCCCGGGGGACGGGCATCGCAGTGGTTCCAGGAGGGACTCGCGACCTACTTCGGGTTCTCGCAGATGGGCGGGCGTCTGAACATCGAGCCCGGGGAAATCCGCAGGTCCCGGACGATCGTCGCCGGACAGGTGCGGCTGCAGTTCGATGCGCGCGTGCCCCTGCTCGATTATATAAAGAGGATACAGGAGGAGGGGGCGATTCCGCTGCGCGACCTGATCGGCTCCAGGGCGGGCGATCCGCTCTGGAGCGGCGACCGGGCGGTCCTGGCCTACAGCGCCTCCTGGACGCTGGTCCACTACCTGCTGCACGGCAGCCGGGGCCGCTACCGGACGGCGTTCGGAGAGTACGCGCGCCTGGAGGCCCAGGGTCAGGGCGGCGTCGAGGCGTTCACGCGTCTGTTCGGCCCGGATCTACGTCCTCTGGAGGTCACCTGGCACGACTACGAGAGCGAGCTCTGAGATGAGCGACACGGACGACCGACCCGGGAACGATCCCGGGAACGAGTTGAGCGAGGAGGGCGAGGCGGCCGTCGAGGACGAGCCGTCGGAGGGATACGCCTGGGGATTCGCGCGGCAGGAGCGCGAGCTTCCCCAACAGGAATACCTCGCCCACATCCGCCTTCTCGACGAGATCGGCGAGGAGGAGCTCGAGCAGCTGGATCTGTCACGCGCCGACGACTATACCCTCTGGGCGGCGGCCCAGGCCTTCGAAGAGCTGGACCGCAACGAGGACACCATCGCCCTGCTCAAGCGGATCGCCGCATCCGGCTCCCGCCATCCGGCCCTGGATTACCCCGATATCCTGCTGCGGCTGGCGGAGCACCTCAAGGAGCGCGGTGACTACGACGAGGCGACGGCGATGCTCGATCAGGTAACGGCCCTCGAGCCCGATCTACACGGGCGCTGCGAGGAGCGCCGGGCGGAGATCCTGGTGCTGAGCGGCCGGGTCGGCGAGGGGCTGGAGCTTTTCCAGGCAGCGGCGCGCGCCTTTCCGGACGATCCCTGGGTGCCGCTGCGCGCCGGCTGGGCGCTCTTGACCTCAGGCCGCTTCCAGGAGGTCCCCCGCTGGATCGACATGTGCGAAAGGGTGCTGAAGGAGGTCGATGACGAGGCGGAGGTGCGTGCCGTCGCCGGTGAGATCGATCATCTGCGCGCCGAATCCGAGGCCAGGGTCCGGAGGCGGGCCCACCAGGCGGGCGCGGACGCCGCGGCGGAGGACGCGGACAAGGAGGCGGGGCTCGGGTCGCTCAGACAGCGGATCCTCGTGTCCCTGGACGACGAGGAGGCCCGGCTCACTGCCAGCCCGCCGCGCTCCGACGATGCTCGCGCCCGGGCCACCGAGCGGCTTGCCGCGCTCCACGCCCGGGCCTCGCGGGCCTGGGACGATGCCGTCGAAGCGAAGGACGAGGACCTCGTCGCCGCCTTCGACGAGCTGCAGTGGGACATCGTCGGTCTGGCGGAGCGCTTCGGAATCGAGCTGCCGG
The DNA here is from genome assembly GCA_036826235.1 of Acidobacteriota bacterium. Lineage (GTDB taxonomy): Bacteria > Acidobacteriota > Polarisedimenticolia > Gp22-AA2 > Gp22-AA2 > Gp22-AA3. The sequence goes on from DAISWT010000111.1 coordinate 5,750, forward strand.
GAATCGAGGAAGACTAGGCTCCCTACTTCTTGTGCTCCAGCTCGGCGTCGATGAGGTCGGCGAAGGAGTTGACGTCGCGCGCGCCCACCACCGGGATGCCGTTGATGAAGAAGGTGGGCGTTCCGGTCACCCCGTACTTCTGGCCGTCATCGAAGTCCTTCTGGACCTCGTCCTTGTACTTCCCGCCGTCGAGGCACGCCTTGAACTTGTCCTTGTCCATCTTGAGCGACCCCGCGGTCTCGAGCAGGTCGGGCTGCGTCAATTTCGACTGGTTGGCGAACATCGCGTCGTGCATCTCCCAGAACTTCCCCTGCTCCTTGGCGCACTCGGAAGCCTGGGCCGCGACATTGGCGTTCTGATGCATCGCCAGCGGGTAGTCGCGGTACACCAGGCGGACTTTGTCGCCGTACTTTTTCAGGACTTCCAGGACGGTCGCCTCGGCGCGGCCGCAGTACGGGCACTGGTAATCGGAGAACTCGACGATGGTGACCGGCGCCTTCGCGGGGCCCTTCATCGGGTCGTCGTCGACGTCGACCTGGATCCTCGGGGGATCGAGCATCGTCTTGACGCCGTACTTGTCGCGCAGCGACTTGAGGTACGCCCGCTGGGCGTCCATCATCTTCTGGTTCTTGAGCATGGCGGAGATCTGCGGCGCCAGCTGCTCCTTGGTCTGCGCCCCGAAGCGCGCCTTGTTCTGGTCGTAGAAGGCGTCGACCTCGGTCTGGGCGGGGTCGGTCACCTTGTCGGTGACCTCCGCCTTGATCAGCTCCTCCTTGCTCTTTCCCTTCGCCGCAGCCTCCTTGGCCATGAGGGCGTCGTTGATCATGCCGTCGAGAGCCTGCTTGCGGGCGTCGTATTCCTCCTGCCGGACCCTGACCAGGGCGCCGGCCGCCTGGGTGTCGAGATCGACGAGGGTGATCGTCTTGTCGCCGATCACCGCGACGGTCGTGGTCGGGGCGAGCGGAGCGGCGGCCGCCGCGGCCGGGGTCTTCGCCTTGGCGCCGCCCTTGTCGGAATCGCCCGTGGCCGCGGCGCACGCGAAGATAGCCGCGGCACCGGCCGCCACCGCGAGAGAGATGATCTGTTTGCTGCGAAGTTGCATGACGTGTCCTCCGGAACCGTGATCGTCGTTTGGATGTCGGGGAGGAATTCTACCCCCGCAGCGCCCTCCCGTAAAGGCCCCGTGGGTCTAACCCTGCCGGGCCCCGGCCTGCGGCAGCTGCCGCTGCATGCCGGCCTCGAGCGCGGCCGTGATGCGCGCCCGGGTCTCGTCCAGATGGGCCCGCGTGACCGCGTCGAGCGCGGCCGCCGGTCTTCCGGCGCGCCCCAGAAGCGCGTCGATGCCCCGCCGGATCTCGATCAGGTCGGCCCGCGCCAGCGTGCGCGCGTCCTCAGGGACCGCCGGGTCGGACTGGACGGTCAGACCGATGAGGGTGGTCAAGTGTTTGCGCTGCAGGTTGCGCCGGAACGAGTTGACGTTGCTCCGCCTGTCGATCTCGCTCCAGACCGCCTTGCGCACCGAGGCGAACATCTCGGCCGCGGTGAATGGGTCCTTGCCTTCGTAGCGGGCCTCGATGTCCACGAGCCGCGACAGCACAATCGGGTGGAACAGGCGATCCATGGGGAGCGATTGCAGGGCGAGGACAACAGTATGGATCGGCAGATCGATCCGCTCCAGGTTCCAGAAGTTCCCCTCGATGTCGGGGAACCGCTCGACCGCGAGCTTGTTCAGAAGACGCGGCGGGATCCGGAAGGCGTCCGGGCCGAAGATCTCCTTGTTCAGGAAGGCGAGGGCGTCGCGCTGCTCCCGGGCGGGCACCGGATCGTACGGCAGCCGCCCGCTCGGGTCGCCGATGTGATCGCGGTAGTGACGGATGCCGCCGATGTACTTCGGGACGTTGAGAGCGGCCGGAGCGATCTCGCCCATCGCCTGCGCGAACACCAGGCGCAGCTTCTGGTAGCGCAGACCGGGGTCGTTGAATCTGTCCTCCATCCGGCCGAACAACTCGTGGGCGATGTCGGCGCGCGAGCTGTAGTAGGCGAGGATGTCGCTGCCGAGGTCCCACATGTTGGAGGTCGGGTCGATCCCCTTGGGCGTCCCGGTCAAGGTGTCTTCGTCGGTGCCGTAGGCCAGGTCGGGGTTGGCGACGCGGGAGGCGATCGTCTCGAGCGCGGGCTTCTCGCCCTCGGGGGATGCGGCCTCGATCGGCTTGTAGGCGTACTCGATCGCCCAGATGTCGTACGGGCCGATGCGCGTCTGCCAGAACTCGCCCTGCGGCTTTCCTTCCGGCGCCAGGTTGACCGGAACGTAGTCCATGACGGAGCCGGTCAGCCCCACGCGCGCGGTAAGGGAAGCGTCCTGAAGCTTGCCGAACGGCAGGGCGTTGCTCGATTTGAAATTGTGCCGCAGCCCGAGCGTGTGACCGACCTCGTGCATGGTCACCGAAACGATGAAGCCGTTGACGTAGTCGTCCTGAGC
>DAISWT010000112.1:0-8166 GCA_036826235.1 Acidobacteriota bacterium
TTCAGCACCCACCCGCCCATCGAGGCCCGCATCCGCATCCTCGAGTCGATGACGTGAGACGGGTGGGCCTGGCGTTCGCTCTGGCCTTGTGCCTCGCAGGGGCGCACGCCGCCGTCGCGAGGTGGATCGCCGGGGCCGCCGGCTTTCCTCTGGATGACGCCTGGATTCACGCTCGCCTGGCGCGCAGCCTGGCCGAGGGGCGGGGATTCAGCTTCAACCCGGGGGAGCCCGCGGCGGTCTCCAGCGCCCCGCTCTGGACCCTTCTCGTGTCCGTCCCGGCGGCCGCCGCGATCCCGTTCCCGTGGGCCGCGTACCTGGCCGGCGCGGCGGCGGGTGCGGCACTGTCGCTCCTCGGCTTCAGGCTGACGGAGCGCGCCACGGGCGACAGCAAGGCGGGGCTTCTGTGCGCCGCCCTCCTTCTCGGCACACATCCGTTCCCCTGGTCGATCGCGTCCGGTATGGAGCCCGCGTTCGCCGCGGCGCTCGCTCTGGCCACGCTTCTGGCGGCGCTTTCGGGTCGGATGGTGATCACTTTTCTTCTCGCGTCCGCCGCCGGCCTGGCACGACCCGAATTGTGTCTGATGCCGGGATTCGTCCTGCTCGACGCCCTCTGCCGCCTGCAGCGGCCCGGTCCGAAGAGAATCGCCCGGCTGAGTCTCGCCGCCCTGGCGGCCACCGCTGCGCCGTTCCTGATCGACAGGCTTCTGACCGGCCAATACGTGTTCGCCGCCCTCGCCGCCAAGGTGGGACGTCACGGTGTCATCGCGGCGCTCGGGGAGGGAAGGGCGGACCTGGTCCCGTCGATCCTCGCCGCCAACCTGCCGCTTTATTTCGTGCCGCTGCTGCGGGCGCTGGCCCGTGACAACGTCGCTCTGCTCGTCCTGGCGCCGATCGGGTTGTGGCGCCTGGCGGCGAGCGGGCGGGGCAGCCATCTCGCCTGGATGGTCTTCATCCTGCTTCCGACCGCCGTGGCGGTGCTCGCCCCCTTCGGGGGCCCGGAGTTCCACGAGCAGCGCTACATCGGCCCGGTCGTGGCGATCATGGTCGTTGCCGGCTGCGTCGCCTGGGCCGCGATTCCGACCGGGCCGCCCGCGCGGGGGCTGCGGCTCGCAGCCCTCGTCCTGGTCGCGGCGCTGTCGGCGTGGGGGAGCGCGGCGGGGCTCCTGCGCTACGCGCGCGAGGTGAAGAACATCAACGAGATGCAAGTGAAGATCGGGCGCTGGCTCCTGGAGCGCCCCGGGGGTCCCGGAACGATCGCCACCAACGACATCGGGGCGATTGGCTTCGTCACCGGAGCCCCTATCCTGGACTTGACCGGGCTCGCCACACGTGAGGTAGTCCCGTACCTGCGGCGACCGCCGGCGCCCGGCTCCTCGAATCGCGGCTGGAACGGTGCGAGCGAAAGCGGTCTACTCGAATTCCTGCGCGTCCGCAGGCCCGATTACGTCGCGGTCTTTCCCGCCTGGTATCCCAGCCGGTTCTTCCGGGAGGCTCTCGGGCGGGAGGTGTTCCGGGTCGATCTCGATGACAACGTGATCTGCGGCGATCGCAGCATGATCGTCTACCGGCCGGAGTGGGCCGCGTCGGAGCCACTTCGCGGCGAGGGATCAGGCCGTTGACGTGGTCGTCCTGCCCGGGTGACCCGGGCCGATTCGCAGGCTGCGCACTTGCGTCCGGGCGACGGGATCGCCCGGGTCGAACGAGCGGGCGCCCGCGAAACAAACGAGCGCCTCCTCCCGCCGTCTCAACCTGAGCAGGGCGGTCCCCAGAAGGGTGTGGGCGAGCTGGAAGGCCGGTGCGACGTCGGCGGCTGCGCGGTAGTGCGCGGCCGCTTCCGAGAAGCGTTTCTGCCCGATGGCGAGCGCCCCCAGCCTCATCCGGGCCCAGAGGGATCGGGGGTTGTCTGCCAGGATCGCCAGGTACTCCTCCCGGGCCCGCCCCAGCGCCCCGCGCCGCTGCCAGTACTCGCCCGCCGACAGCCGCAGGGCATAGCAATCGCCCACGATCTCACGGTGCCACTCGAAGTCCGCCGCTCCATAGGCGGCGGCACGCCCGACCCCGCGCAGAGTCGACATCAGAGTCCGGACCGATCGCCGGGTCCAGGCGTCCTCGCGCGCGTAGTAAGCCTCGCGACGGTCCCGTACCCAGTAATCGTCCGTGAGGTCACGACGCGCCTTGGCTTCCTCGCACAGCGCCGTTCCCGGGTAGATGGTCAGCGGCGAGACCAGCCCGTCGTGCGGCCGGATCGCCTTGATCAGGCGCACGGTCGAGTCCAGGTCCTCGTCGGTCTCGGAGTCGATCCCGGTGATCAGGTAGATCGAAAGACCCAACCCGACGCGTCGGGTGGTCTGCGCGGCGCTGCGCACCTGGTCGACCGTAATCCCCTTGTTCAGTCGCAGGAGCATGCGCGGCGAGCCGGACTCGACGCCGTACTGGATGTGCGTGCAGCCGGCGCGGCGCATCCAGGAGAGACGTTCCTCGTCGACGGCGTTGACGCGGGACTGACAGTCCCACAGAAGATCGATGCGGCTCTCGATCAGGCCGCGGCAGAAATCGATCACTCGTTTCTTGTTCACCGTGAAGGTGTCGTCGCGCACCGACACATAGACCACCCCGTGCTTCTCGCGGAGCTGACGCACCTCGTCGATCATGTTGGCGGCCGATCGGAATCGCAGCCCGCGCCCCCAGAACTCGGGGGAGGAGCAGAACGTGCAGGCGGCAGGACAGCCGCGCGATGTGATGATGAACTCGAACTGGCTGACCGGGTCGACTCCGATGGTCGCCGGTTCCGTGCAGGGGTGGGGAAGGGTGTCCAGGTCCATGATCACGGCCCGCTCGCAGGTGTCGACGAATCTCCCTGCAGGCGCCGGAACATCCGTTGAGGGGAACGCGTCTCCGACGGGGCGGGCGGGCTCCCTGAAGGTCACGCCGGCGATTGATGGCAACGACCTCTCCAGATCGCCGCGCCCGCGCGCCTGCACCAGATCAAGCATCGTCTCCTCTCCCTCGCCGCGCACGACGACATCCACGTGAGGGTAGTGTTCGAGGAGATGGTGCGCGAGGTGGGTGGCGTGTGGACCGCCCGCCACGATGAGACAACGCGGGTTGGCGGCGCGCGCCAGGGCCGCCAGGCGCATCGCTTCGTGACGGTTGAATGTGAAGACCGAGACGCCGAAGACGTCGGGACGCTCATCCCTGAGAAAGCGCGCGGTGCGGGCCCACGACCAGGCGCTGCAGTTGAGCAGACGCGCGTCGTGCCCCGCGCGCCGCAGGACCCCGTTGATGTACCCGAGACCGAGCGGGGTGAAGCGGGAGTAAAACTCCAGCTTCCCGAGGTCGTGGCAGGTGTACGCGAGAAGGATCTTCACGCGCTTCTCCTGGTCTTGCCGGCGGCCGGGACGGCCAGAAGTCTTTGCACCTCGCGCGCCAGCACGGGCAGCCTCTCGTCGCGCAGGAGGGGGTACATGGTGCGCGCCCGCCGCAGGGCCGAACGCTCCAGGTCGCAGAGCACCAGGCCCTCGTCCAGCAACCCGGCCTCCGCCAACGGCTCTCCGAACGGATTGAAGACGCACGAACCCCCGCTGAAATGGATGCCGTCCTCGAAGCCGACCCGATTGGCGTAGGCGACATAGAGCGTCTGCATCTGGGCGGTCACCCTCACCAGGTCCCTCCAGGTCGAGTGGCCGATGAGCCCCCGCCTCCTGTCGATCCCCTCCGTCGGGCCCGCCGACAGCACCAGGAGATAGTCGGCGCCGTCCTGCGCCAGGATCAGAGCCGCCGAAGGATGCCAGAAGTCCTCGCAGATCAGCAGGCCGAACCGGCCCAGCCGGGTGTCGAACGCCTCCAGCCTGTCCCCGGCGGCGAAGTAGCGCCCCTCGTCGAACATGCCGTAGGTCGGCAGGTACACCTTGCGATGCACGTGACGGATGCGGCCTCCGTCCAGGAACAGCGCGCTGTTGTAATAGCGGTGGCCCGGGGTCTCCTCGACCAGCCCCACCACCATGGCGATCCTTCGGCTCACGTTCAACAGCGGGCGGATCGGGCCGGTGTCGGTCAGCGTGATCGCGACTTCAGACACAAGGTCCTGCAGCATGTAGCCGGTGAGACTGAGCTCCGGAAAGATCACCATGTCGGCGCCGCTCGCGATCGCCTTGCGGGTCCACGACAGGTGCATGGGGAGATTGGCCGCCAGGTCGCCAAGCACAGGTTCGACCTGCGCCAGGGCGACTCGTAACCGACCGCTCGCACCCTTCCCCGGTCGTCTGCGCCTCATCGCCTCCGCCTTTTCGTCCGGCTTCCAGGATTGACCGCGAATCGTAGCACATAGATCATCGTGGAAACAATGCAAGTGCCCCGTTTTCTTTACTTTGGGCAATTCATTTGTTAGCATGACCGGCGCTTCGAAGATCTCGAGAAGCGCCGGGAGCCGATCATGATCCGCAGGCCCGCCGTGGCCGGCCGGTTTTATCCTTCCGACCCTGAGGCGTTGAGGCGGGACTTGGCGGCTCTGACCCAGGGCGGGGTTCCGCCCCCCGGGACGCGGGGCGTGGCGGTCGTGGTCCCGCACGCCGGCTACCTCTACTCCGGGCGAATCGCGGCGGCAACTTTCATCTCGGTGCACTTGCCATCGCGGGCCGTGATCCTCTGCCCCAATCACACCGGCCTGGGAGAGTCGATCGCCGTGAACGACGAGGGGGAATGGGAGACCCCGCTGGGCCGTGTCCCGGTCGACACACCCCTGGCGCGAGCCATCCTGCAGCGCTGCCGGCAGGCGCGCGTCGATGCGGCGGCCCACAGCCGCGAGCACTCGCTGGAAGTCCAGCTGCCGTTCCTGCAGCACCTTGCCGGCCTCTTCCGCTTCGTGCCGATCTGTGTCGGGACCCTTCACCTGCCGAACCTCCTGGAGCTGGGGCGGGCGGTCGCCGACGCGGTCGCGGGCGACGGAGGGGAGGTCCTGCTGATCGTCAGCAGCGACATGTCCCATTACGTGCCCGCGGCCGTCGCCGAGGAGCAGGACCATAAGGCTATCGAGCGGATGCTGGCCATCGATCCCGAGGGGCTCCATCGTGTCGTCCTTCGGGAGGACATCAGCATGTGCGGGGTCGCCCCTGCCGTCGCCGGTCTGGAGGCCGCCAGGCGGCTCGGGGCCGAACAGGGTCACCTGGTCGCGTATGGTCACTCGGGCGAGACGACCGGCGATCTTCAATCGGTCGTCGGGTACGCGGGCGTCACCATCACGTGAGCCAGTCCGAGTCATGGGCGTGACCGGTCTCGAGCCTTCCCGATTCCCACGAAGGCTTCGCCGGAGCGGACTGCACGCTCCCCTCAGGTTCGCGCTTGGTGTGCTCTGCGCCGCGGCCGTGTGGGGGGCGATCGAGGCGAAAGAGGAGCATCCCGCCCCGACGCCGCCGCCAGCCCCCGAGCGGCAGCGCAAGTTCGTCAGTGAGGGGACAGGCGGGAAGACACTGGAGATCGCCGCGGGACCCGGGTCGATCATCGGTAAGGACGAGCTGATTCTCAAGGAGTACGTCGACATCAAATACGGCGACACCCGCCTGCAGGCGGATTTCGTCCGTTACGTACCGTCGACCAAGGACGTCACGGCGCTGGGGAACGTCATCCTCGACCAGGGAACCTCGCGCCTGAGCGCCGAAAAGCTCACCTACAATCTCGACGCGGAGACCGGGGTGTTCTACAACGCGCGCGGCTACGCGGAGCCGTCGTATTACTTCGAAGCGCAGAGGGTTGAGAAGATATCCAAGGAGGAGATGGTCCTGCACGACGCGACCTTCACCGCCTGCACCCAACCGGTTCCTTACTGGAGCTTCAAGGTCGGCCACGGACTGATCCGTCAGAACGACTACGCTTACCTTCACAACCTGAGGTTCAAGATCGGCCACGCCGTGGTGTTCTACACGCCCTACCTCGTCTGGCCGGTCAAGTCCGACCGGGCTTCGGGTCTGCTGTTCCCGGAGTTCGGCTTCTCTCGGCGCAGCGGCACGGTGATCAGCAACGCCCTCTACTGGGCCATCCGCCGCAACATGGACGCCACGTTCTACCTCGACTATATGTCGCTGGCGGGCTACGGCAACGGCCTGGAGTACCGCTACGTTCCGAGCGAGAACGGGCGGGGGTACCTCACCGGGTATTTCATCCGCGACCAGATCGCCAAACAGGAGCACGCGCCGGGTGTCCCAACGAATCGCTGGGTCATCAATTACGGCCATAACCAGGCGTTCGGGGACGGCTGGCATCTGGTGGCCAACGCCAATTTCATCAGCGACTTCAATTACTACCGCGACTTCGAACGCGATCTGCGGCTGTCGACCAACCCGCAGGCGGTCAGCAACCTGTTCGTGACCAAGACATGGGGGTTCTACACCCTGAACCTGACCGGGGAGAGACGGGAGCAGCTCGTTAATGTGGCGATTCAGCCGGTCCTGGACGGGTCGTTCTTCAATACCAAGGAGGAGACGATCACCCGGTGGATCGAGCCGAAGGTCGAGCTGCGCGGGCGGCGGCAGAGACTGAGGGACTCGCCATTCTTTATCACGCTCGAATCGTCCGCCGACTACTTCAACAAGGGCACCACGGACACGCAGTACGGCCGCCTCGATCTATTCCCCGTGTTGTCGTCTCAGCTTTCCCCGGTGCCCTGGCTCGACGTCAACGCGAGCCTGGGATACCGGGACACCTACTACACGAAAAGCCAGCGTTCCGACCTCGGATGCGACAACCGGCCGAACACGGGTGACTTCGGGGAGGGGAACGGTCAAACCGACACCGAGCGGGACGAGAACCAGGACGGGATTTTCAATGCCGCGGACGACCTCGGATGCGACAATCTCCCGGGCACCGGGGATTTCGGCGAGGGAAACGGCGTGTTCGATCACGAGAACATCCTCATCACCGATGAAGGCTTCAACCGGCACGTCTACCAGGGCGGCCTGACGGTGATCGGGCCGAAATTGAGTCGAGTGTTCGACCGTCCGAATTCGAGCTTTTCGCCGCAATACAAGAGCACCATCGAGCCGCAGGTTCAATACACGTACCAGTCGCGTGTGACGGACCCTGAGCGCGTGATCCCGTTCGACGAGATCGACGTGATCAACGCCAACAGCGACCAGATGACGTACTCCCTCGTCACCCGTCTGTTCGCGAAGCGTCCGGTCGGGGGGACGGAGGAGCTCGGCGCCCTCTTCGGTCCCGCGAACGCGACCTTCGTGAGCGGCGGGCACTACGATCCCTACGCCAAGCTCCGCGAGGCCCTGCGCAAGAAACAGGAGGAGCAGAAGAAGGCGGGGGAGGAGGGCGGCGCCCCGCCCGCAGCGACCGAGGAGGGAAAAAAGCGCCTCAGCACGGTGGAGATCGCCACGTTCGAGATCAGCCAGGACTACTCGTTCCTGGGGCCGCTGAGCATCTCGACCGCGCTGCGCCCCCTGGGCGAGCCGTTGCGGAGCAATTTCGGCCCCATCCGCGCGACCCTGCGGGTCAACCCCTCGATGCACGCCAGCCTCGACGTGCGCAGCTCGTACGACGTCCTCTTCCGGGAAATCCACGACGCGAGCCTGAGCGCCAACTTGCGAAGCGTCAAGCGGGGTTTCCTCGACCTGACCTGGTCCATGGTTCGTGATCTGGAGGGTCGCGCTCTTCTGGCGCGAGGGCTCGCTTTCTCTCCGCCGCTCGACCAGAACCAGATCGGTCTCCAGGGCGAGACGAACTTCCTCGGCCGGCGCTTCCTTGTGGGCATGCAGACGAACTACGAGCTGGGCAGCGTCAACCCCGGCGAGCCGCGCCTGCGGGACCAGCGTTATCGGTTCGGCTACAACACACAGTGCTGCGGGTTCCAGCTCGAGGTCCTCAACCGGAATTTCGTCGGTTCCAGCAACCGCGAGTTCCGCTTTCTCATCAATCTCAAGGGCGTGGGGAACGTGGTCGACTTCCAGTCGGGTTCGGCGGGCGCCCTGCCCGGGACCTACCCGGGGATCGTTCCGTGACGATGGACGCCTCCTTCGCTCCTCTCGTCCTGGGGGCCGGCGGCATGCTCGGGCGCGTGGTCGTCCGGGTGCTCGAGCCGGTCTTCCCGGCGACGATTGCGGCGACCCGGGCGGAGATCGACGTCACCGATCGCTTCCGCCTCGAGGCCGAGGTCGAGAGACTGCACCC
>DAISWT010000113.1:0-8136 GCA_036826235.1 Acidobacteriota bacterium
TGCTCAAGCTGGCGAAGGGGTATTACACCGGCAAGAGCAAGCTGTACCGCGCCGCGCAACAGGCGATCGAGAAGTCGCTCGGGTACGCCTACCGCGACCGTCGCGCCAAGAAGCGCGAATTCCGCAGCCTGTGGATCGTCCGCATCAACGCGGCCGCCCGGCAGAACGACCTGTCGTACAGCCGGCTGATGTCGGGGCTGGCGAAAGCCGGTGTCGCCCTCGATCGGAAGATCCTGGCGGAGCTCGCGGTGAGCGATCCGGCCGGCTTCTCCGCCCTGGCACAGGCCGCAAAGACCTCGCTCGGCCCGGCCTGAGGGGGTCACCCGCTGGGCCGGCGCCGGGCGCCGCGCGTCCGGGCGACTTCGGAGAGACCTTCATGCAGAGCCGCGTCCAGGACATCCGCCGACAATTCGATCACGACCTCGCCCGGGTGCAGGACGCCGACTCCCTCGAGGAAGTGCGCACCCGCTATCTCGGCCGGCGGGCCGGCCTGGTCACCGCGCTGCTGCGCGAGCTGCGGGAAGCGCCGCCCGAGAAGCGGGCGGCCTTCGGCAAGGCGGTCAACGAGCTCAAGACCCACGTCGAGGCGGCTCTCGAGGGCGCCAGGACGACGGTGGACGCCGCCGCCCCGGTCCCGGAGACGATCGACCTGACTCTGCCCGGCCGCTCCCAACGCCCGGGGTCGTCCCATCCGATCACCCAGGTGCGCGTCCTGATCGAGGAGATCTTCCTCGAGATGGGCTACACTCTGGAGAGCGGCCCCGAGATCGAGACCGACTTCTACAATTTCGAGGCCCTCAACATCCCGCCGCACCACCCGGCGCGCGACATGCAGGACACCTTCTACGTCGAGGGCGGGCTGCTGCTGCGCACACACCCCCCCCCGGTGCAGATCCGCACCATGCAGAGGCGTCGCCCGCCGATCAAGATGGTGGCGCTGGGCCGGGTGTTCCGCCGGGACTCCGACATCACGCACTCGCCGGTCTTCCACCAGGTCGAGGGCCTGGTGGTCGCCGAGGGGATCACCTTCGCTCACCTGAAGGGGACGCTCGAACACTTCTGCCCCCGGGTTTTCGGGCGGGACCTGAAGCTGCGACTGCGCCCGTCCTACTTCCCGTTCGTCGAGCCGGGCGCCGAGTACGACATCTCCTGCATCTTCTGCGGCGGCGACGGCTGCAGCCGCTGCAAGGGCTCGGGCTTCATCGAGATGGGCGGCGCGGGGATGGTGCACCCCGCGGTGTTCGAGAAGGTCGGCTACGACGCCGAGCGCTACACCGGGGTCGCGTTCGGGCTCGGGATCGAGCGCATCGCCATGCTGAAACACGGAATCGACGACATCCGCCTGTTCTACGAGAACGATCTGCGCTTCCTGTCCCAGTTCCCCGGATGAACGGCGCATGAAATTCAGCCACGCGTGGCTGGCCGAGTACGTGACGATTACCGAGGAGCCGGCGGTGGTCGGCGAGCGACTGACCGGCGCCGGCATTCCCCTCGACGGCATCGAAGGGCGCGCCGACGACAGCATCTACGACTTCGACATCTTCACCAACCGCCCGGACTGCATGAACCACCTCGGCCTGGCGCGGGAGTACGCCGCGCTCGCCGGGGCGCTCCTGCGACCGCCGGAGCTCGCGGTCCCGCCGGGCGGCCGGCCGACGCAGGAGATCGCCGCGGTCATCGTCGAGGCCCCCGATCTGTGCGCGCGCTACGCGGCGCGCTGCGTGCTGGACGCCCGGGTCGGCCCCTCTCCCGACTGGCTGCGCCGCCGCCTGGAGTCCATCGGCCAGAGATCGATCAACAACATCGTGGACGCGACGAATTTCGTCCTCTGGGAGCTGGGCCATCCGCTGCATCCCTTCGATCTGGATCATCTGGAGGGGCGGCGCATCGTCGTGCGCCGGTCGCGCCCCGGGGAGCGACTCCGGACCCTGGACGGCGTCGACAGGACGCTCACCCCCGAGATGCTGGTGATCGCGGACGCCCGGAAGCCGATCGCCCTGGCGGGCATCATGGGCGGCGAGGCCAGCCAGATCGCGGCGCGCACGAAGAACGTCCTGCTCGAGAGCGCCTGGTTCGATCCCGTATCCGTGCGACGCGCGGCCAGGGCGCTGGGCCTGCGCACCGACGCCTCGCACCGCTTCGAGAGGGGCGCCGCCCCCGAGGGGGTGCCCGCCGCGCTCGACCGGGCGGCCCGGATCATCGCGCAGGTCGCCGGCGGCTCGGTCACCGCACCCGCCCTCGACGTCCACCCGCGCCCTTTCCCGCAGCGCGTCATCGCCTTCCGGCCGGCCCGGGCGCGGGCGCTGCTCGGTTTCGGGCTGGACGATGCGTTCATGCGCCAGGCGCTCCTGAGCCTCGGCTTCGATATCCGGGTCCCGGCAGACGGCGCCTGGTCGGTGACGGTCCCGTCGTTCCGGAGGGACATCGAGCGGGAGGTCGATCTGATCGAGGAGGTGGCGCGCCAGCGAGGCTACGGCGCGATCCCCGCGGAGATCCCGGTCCTGCCGGCCTCCGACGAGGGGCGGAGCCCGCGCGAACGGGCGTTCCAGGAGGCACGACGGGCGGCGCAGGCGGCCGGGCTCTCCGAGGCCATGAACTACGCCATGCTCGAGCGCGACGACTGCCTGCGGTTCGATCCCGAGGTGTCCGACCCGGTCGCCCTGACCAACCCGCTGCAGGAGACCGCAGCCTGCCTACGCACCAGCCTGCTGCCCGGGCTGCTGCGCAACCTGGCGCGCAACCTGAACCATGGGCTCGAGTCGGTCTACCTCTTCGAGAGCGGAACAACGTTCCACCCGGCCGCCCCCGTGCCGGAAGAGCGACAGCGCCTCGCCTTCGTCATGGGCGGCCGAGGTCTGCCGGCGCACTGGAGCCTGGCGCGCCGGGAGGTGGATATCTTCGACGCCCGCGGCGCCGTCGAGCTTCTGGGAGACCTGCTGGGAGCCTCCCCGCTGGCCTTCTCTTCGGATAGAATCCCCTTCCTGGAGGAAGGTCGGGCCCTGCGCGCGACCTGCGACGGGCGGGCGCTGGGAGTCGTGGGCGAGGTCAGGAGGCCCCTCCTCGCGACGTACGGCGTCGACCGGCCCGTCTATGCGGGAGAGATCGATCTCGACGCGCTGGCGCAGGCGCACGGCAGGGTGCGGCGCTACCGTCCTCTGCCGCGCTACCCGGCGGTCCGACGCGACCTGGCGATCGTCGCCCCCACCGGGACGACGTTCGAGGCGATTGACGGCGTCATCCGGCGGGCCGGCCGCCTGCCGATCGCCGATGTGCAGGTCTTCGACCGGTACCGCGGGCCCGGGGTTCCGGCCGGCTGTGCGAGCCTCGCGGTGCAGATCGTGTTCCAGCACCCCGAAAGGACCCTGACGGCGCAGGAAGTGCAGGAGAGCATCGAAGCGATTACGGCCACCTTGAGCCGCGAGCTGCAGGCGACGTTGCGCGGCGTGGAGTCGCGATGAACCCGAACCGAACGGCACGGGTGGAGGCGAGGATGGAGTCGAAGAGAGTCGTGGTGGACCTCCAGCAGCTCGACCTTCTGGAGCAGAAGATCGTCAAGGCGACGGAGCTCATCCGCGCCCTGCGTCGCGAGCGGGACGCGGCGCAGGCCAAGATGCGCGATCTGGAGGCCCAGCTGCACGCGTCGGAGAAGGGCCGGCAGGAGCTGCGCGAGCTGACGGAGCAGCTGGACGTGCTGCGCGAGGAGCGCCAGGTGATCCGGGGCCGGGTCGATCAAATGCTCGAGATGATGACCGGCCTGGAGGAAGGCGGCGGCGAGACGCGGCGGGACCACTGAGCCGGGACCGGGGGGGGAGCCCATGGAGCGACCGCAGAGCCATCTCGTACAGGTGGAGATCTACGGACAGTCCTACAACCTCCGCGGCGAGGGCGAGTCCGGCTACATCCAGGACCTGGCCTCGTACGTGGACGGCAAGATGCGCGAGGTGTCCGAGGCGACCGCGACCGTCGACTCGCTCAAGGTCGCGATCCTGGCGGCCCTGAACATCGCCGACGAGTCGCGTCGCGGCCGCACGCCCGATCCGACGGTGGTCAAGGGCGGCCCGGACCGCGTGGCGCGTCTGATTGACATGCTTGAGCGTTGTTTCGCGGAAGCGTGACCGGGCGGGACCCAGGCGGGTCTTGACGCGCGGTGGACGCGGGCGTACGATCCCGCTCGCCCTGCGCGGTTTGTGCTTGGAGCGGGTACTTTTGAGCCAACACTATTTGAACGGGTTCCCTGGTCCATTCGTCGTGAGCGTCCTCCTGCGCGGGGACGCCTGAAGCGAAGGCCGGATTCCCACTCTGGTCGTCCAGGTTCAAATAGGTCCCCTCCTCACGGCCAAGCGGGGCATTTCGTATTCCCCGACCCCGCCGCCGGACTCGCCCCGGTCCCACCGCCGCTTCCCCTTCGCGAACGTCGCGGGGTGACATTCATGAGCAACGCCCTGATCACCGTCGCTCTCCTGGCCCTCGCCGCGGGCGGCTGGCTGGCCGCGCGTCTCGCTCTGCGCAGGCTCCGGGCCGATTCCGAACGCCGCGCCGCGGAGATGCTGGCGGACGCCGAGCGGCGGGCCGAGACGCGACTCAAGGAGGCGGATCTGGAAGCCGAGGAGAAGCGCGGCGCCGCCGCGTCGCGCTTCGAAGACCAGACGCGCGCCAAGCGCGACGAGTTGCAGCGGCTCGAGGAACGGCTCAAGGAGCAGGAGCGCAACATCGCGCGCAAGCTCGAGCTCCTGGGGCAGAAACAGCACGATCTCGATGATCGCGAGGGCCGGGTCCGCGAGCGGGAGGAGCGCGTCACGGCGGCCGAGAAGGAGTCCCAGGCCCTGCTCCTGGAGCGCCGGTCCAGGCTGGAGCGGATCGCCGGCACCACGGCGCGGGAAGCCCGCCGCGAGCTGCTGCGCGAGATCGAGGCGGAGGCGCGGCAGGAGGCGGCGAATGTCGTGCGCCGCGTCGAGGAGGAGACGCAGCTCGAGGCCAGCGGCCGCGCCCGGCGCGTCGTGGCGGAAGCGATTCAGCGGCTGCCGACCGCGGATCTCGTGGACGGGGTCGTCACGGTGGTCAAGCTGCCGAACGACGACATGAAGGGCCGCATCATCGGGCGCGAGGGCCGCAACATCCGCTCGCTGGAGATGGCGACCGGGGTCGACGTCATCGTGGACGAGACGCCGCAGTCGATCGTGCTGTCGAGCTTCGATCCGCTCCGCCGCGCGGTGGCGCGGCTCGCCATCGAGCGCCTGATCGAGGACGGCCGAATCCACCCCGCCCGTATCGAGGAGGTGGTGACCCGCGCGCGTGCCGAGGTCGAGGAGGGTCTCGACGCCGTCGGGGAGGCGGCGGCGTTCGAGCTGGGCATTACCGGGTTGCCGGCGCGGCTGCTGCGTCTCCTCGGCAAGCTGAGGTACCGGGTCGTGCTGGGGTTCAACCTCCTCGACCATTCCCTCGACGTGGCCCGCCTGGCCTCGCAAATGGCGGCCCTCCTGGGCGTGCACCCCGAGGTGGTGAAGCGGGCTGGTCTCCTGCACGAGATCGGCCAGGTCGAGGAGACGCGGGGCGACGCGCACCCCCTGGTGGTGAGCGCCGATCTCGCCGCGAAATTCAACGAGGCGCCGCGGGTCGTGCAGGCGATCCACGCCCTGCACGGCGCGGGTGCCGAGCCGTCGATCGACGCGGCCCTCCTGCGGGCGGCGGAGAAGGCGGTCATCGCGCGCCCCGGCGCGAAGGACACCAATCTGCAGGGCTTCATGGAGCGTCTGCGCAGCCTGGAGGCGATCGCCTCGTCGTTCAACGGCGTGAGCCGGGCCTACGCCATGCGCTCGGGCAAGGAGGTCCGCGTCCTGGTCGAGGCCGGGGCGGTCAACGACAGCGACGTCATCGCCCTGTCGAAGGAGATCACCGCCCGGATTCAGAAGGAGGTGCAGGTCGCGGGACCGGTGAAGATCAGCGTCATCCGCGAGACCCGCGCCGTCGACTATGCGACCTGAGACCGGGGTGCGCATCGCCCTGATCGGCGACGTGAACGGCCGCGCGGGCCGCCAGATCCTGGCGGCCCAGCTGCCCCGCCTGATCACCCGCCGGCGGATCGATTTCGTGGTGGCCAACGTCGAGAACGCCGCCGACGGGTTCGGGATCACTCCCGACCTCAGCGAGGAGATCCTGGCCTGCGGCGTCGACTGCATGACCTCGGGAAACCACATCTGGGACAAGCAAGAGATCCTCGACTACCTGCCCCGGCAGCCGCGCCTCCTCCGGCCCCTCAACTACCCCGGGGGAGCCCCCGGGACCGGGCTCTACCTCGGGGAGACTCCGGGGGGCGTGCCGATCGCGGTGATCAACCTGATGGGCCGGGTGTTCATGCCGCCGTGCGATGACCCCTTCCCGGCCGCCGACCGCGCGCTGCCCAGGGTGCAGGGAAAGACGCGCATTGTCCTGGTGGACATGCACGCCGAGGCGACCTCCGAGAAGCAGGCGATGGGCTGGCATCTGGACGGGCGCGCCACGGCGGTGGTCGGAACGCACACGCACGTCCAGACGGCCGACGAGACGGTCACGCCGGGCGGCACCGCCTACATCACCGACCTCGGGATGACGGGCCCCTACGAGTCGGTCATCGGCATCGAGCGGGAGCTGGCGCTCAAGAAATTCCTGACCGGCTTGCCGGTCCGCTTCACGACGGCCCGGCGGGACCCCAGGATGTGCGGCGTCATCGTCGACGCCGACCCGGAGACCGGCCATGCGCGGGCGATCGAGCGGTTCCAGATGGGGCCGGACGGGGGACCCCGGGATGGGAGCGATGCGCACGCTGTTTGATCCTCCCGAGAGATCGGCCGAGGGCGAGCCCGGCACCCGGGGGACTCGTCGGGTCCTCACGGTCAGCGAGCTCAACGCTCTCGCGCAGGCGATGCTCGAGGAAGCGTTCTCCTCTGTCTGGGTCGAAGGGGAGATCAGCAACCTGCGCCGCTACCCTTCGGGCCACACCTACTTCACCCTGAAGGACGCCGGCGCCCAGCTGTCCGCCGTCCTGTTCCGTGGCGCCGCGCAGGCTCTGCCGTTCCGCCCCGAGGACGGTCTCAAGGTCCTGGCGCGCGGCACCATCAGCCTGTACGCCCCGCGCGGCGCCTTCCAGATCATCGTGGACGCCCTGGAGCCGGCCGGCCTCGGGGCCCTGCAGCTCGCCTTCGAGCAGCTGAAGGCCAGGCTCCTGGCCGAGGGGCTGTTCGACCCGGCGCGCAAGCGGCCGCTGCCGTTCCTGCCGCGCCGCATCGGCATCGTCGCGTCCGCCCAGGGGGCGGCGCTGCGCGACATCCTCAAGGTGCTGGCCCGCCGCTTCGCGAACATCGGGGTAGTCCTGGCCCCCTCGCGCGTCCAGGGAGAGGGCGCCTCGTTCGAGATCGTCGAGGCGATCCGCTCTCTCAACCGTCTCGGCGCCGTCGACGTGATGATCCTGGCGCGCGGAGGCGGTTCGCTCGAGGACCTCTGGGCGTTCAACGAGGAGCGCGTGGCCAGGGCGATCGCCGCCTCCGGCGTGCCGGTCATCTCCGCCGTCGGGCACGAGGTGGACGTGACCATCGCCGACCTGGTGGCCGATCTCCGCGCCCCGACCCCCTCGGCGGCCGCCGAGATGGTGATCCGTTCCAAGGAGGAGCTCGTGGAGCGCATCGCCGCCCTGGGCTCGCGTCTCGCGTCGGCGGAGCGCCTCGTGGTGTCCGGCGGCAGAGAGGACCTCGAGAAGGCGGGCGCGGCGCGCGTCGGCGAGGCCCTGCGCGGCCGGATGCGCGACCTCGCCCTGCGCGTCGACGACCTGACCGGTCGCCTGCACGACTCCCTGGACCGCAGGACGACCTCGGCGCGGCACGCGCTCGCGATCCTGCGCGAGCGCATGACACCCGGCCGGCTGGCGGAGCGCCTGCGGGGGCGGCGCGCGACTTTCGAGGGGCTCGGGAGGCTCCTCCTCGCCTCGATCGGGGCAAGGCTGCAGCGCGCCCGCGGGGCACAGGCCGCCTATGCGGAGCGGCTCCAGGCCCTCTCCCCTCTCGCGGTGCTGGCGCGGGGCTACGCCATCTGCCGCGCCGGTGGAACGGGGACGATCCTCAAGGACAGCGCCGCGGTGCGCACCGGCGACGCCGTCAGCGTCACGCT
>DAISWT010000114.1:0-8119 GCA_036826235.1 Acidobacteriota bacterium
CGAAGATCTCGCGCACCGTGTCGATGACCTTTGGGACGCGCGTCATGCCGCCGACGAGCAGGACCTCGTCGATCTCCGAGGGCTTGAGCCCGGCGAGCGACATCGCTTCCAGGCACGGCTTGCGCGTGCGTTCCACCAGGTCCGCGGTCAGCTCGTTGAATTTGTCGCGTGTCAGCACGATGTTGAGGTGCTTCGGGCCCTTGGCGTCGGCGGAGATGAACGGCAGGTTGATCTCCGAGCGCGCCTCCCCCGACAGCTCGCACTTCGCCTTCTCGGCAGCCTCCTTCAGACGCTGCAGCGCCAGACGATCCTCCTTGAGCGAGATGCCCTCCTTCTTCTCGAACTCCTGCAGGAGCCACTCGAGGATCCGCTGGTCGAAGTCCTCGCCGCCCAGGAAGGTGTCGCCGGAAGTCGACTTGACCTCGAAGACGCCCTGGCCGAGCTGCAGGATCGACACGTCGAAGGTGCCGCCGCCCAGGTCGTACACCACGATCCTCTTCTCCGCCTCCTCGTTCAGCCGGTAGGCCAGGGACGCCGCGGTCGGCTCGTTGATGATTCGCAGGACCTTGAGCCCGGCGATGCGCCCCGCGTCCTTGGTCGCCTGTCTCTGGCTGTCGTCGAAGTAGGCCGGCACGGTGATGATCGCCTCGTGCACCTCGGCCTGCAGGTGCTCCTCGGTCATCTCCTTCAGGCGCTCGAGGATCATCGCGGAGATCTCCTGCGGGCTGTAGTCCTTGTCACGGACGCGGATGCGCACGTCGCCGTTCTTGGCATCGACGACCTGGTACGGCACGTACTTCTTCGCCTGCTGCACCTCGGGAGAACCGAATTTCCGGCCGATGAGGCGCTTGACCGAGTAGACGGTGTTGTGCGGGTTGGTCACCGACTGGCGCTTGGCGATCTGGCCGACGAGCCGCTGGCCCTTCTCCGTGAACGCGACGATCGACGGGGTGGTGCGCGCGCCCTCCTTGTTGGGAATCACCAGCGGCGTCCCGCCGTCCATGACGGCGACGCAGCAGTTCGTGGTGCCCAGGTCGATGCCCATCACCCTGCTCATGCGTCCTCCCCCGTGCCGCTGCCCTGCGGCGCCTGCCCGCCCCGCCCCGAAGAGACCTTGACGAGCGCCGGCCGCAGCAGCCTGTCGTTGAACGTGTAACCCTTCTGCATCTCCTCGAGAATCATGTCCGCTTCGAACCCCGGGACATCGAGCACCTCGACCGCCTCGTGCAACCGCGGATCGAAATGGGCGCCGAGCGCCTCGATCGGCTGCACGCCCTCCTTCTTGAGGAGGTCCTGGAACTGCTGGTGCACGAGCTCGATGCCCTTGCGCAGGGGATCGCTCGACGCCTCGCCGGTCCGCAAGGCGCGCTCCATGTTGTCCAGGACCGGCAGCAGCCGATGCAGGACCTCGCGCGCTCCCGCCAGGCTGCTCTCGGCACGCTCGCGCTCGGTGCGCTTGCGATAGTTGTCGAACTCCGCCTGCTTGCGCAGGAGGAGGTCGTAATACTTGTCCTTGTCGCGGAGCGCCTCCTCCAGCTGGCGGGCGTGGGTGTCGTCGCCCGGTTCCGGAGGCGATGCGGCGCGGCCGTGCGGGGGCGCCGCGGAGGCCGCCCCCTTCTTGACCGCGCCCGTGGTCTCGTCCACTCCGACCACTTCGAGGATTTCGATCGGCTCCTCCTCGTCCCGGCCGGAACTCTCCGGCTCCGGCGGATCAGTCGGCTTGCGACGACGCGTCGGCATACGACCTCCCGCCCGAATATAGGTCAGTGAAGATGGCTGGTCAATAAACTGGAGAGCAGCCGGGAGATATAGTCCACCAGGGTCACCGCCCTCTCGTACTCCATGCGGGTGGGACCCAGAATCCCCAGGAGCCCGGTCGAGCGTTCGTCGACCTGGTAGGGGGAGGTGACGAGGGCGAGATTCCCGAGGGCCGGATCGGATGTCTCGGACCCGATGACGACGCGCACGCCCGGCTGGTCGATGCAGCGATCCAAAAGATTGACAATCCGGTGCTTCTGCTCGAAGGTCACGAACAACCGGCGCATCGTCTCGACGTCGGAAAACTCCGGATGCTTCATGATATTGGTGGTTCCCTCGAGAACCAGCCGTCTCTCGTGCTGCTCGGCGTCCAGGTAGCGCGTCCCCAGATTGACGGCATTCTTGAGCAACTGGTCGAAGGCGGCCTTCTCCTGCGCCATCAGGGCGACGAGCCGGGCCCGGATCTCCCCCAGCGATAGTCCTCCAAACTCCTCGACCAGATAGTGTCCGGCACGCTCGAGATCCCCCGGTTCGTAGTCCTCCGCCACCTCGATGATCCGGTGGCTCACCACACCCGACCGATCCACGAACACGCACAAGACCTTCCGGTCGTGCAACCTCACGAACTCGATGTGCTTCAGAACGGCGTCCTTGATCGGCGGCGCGATCACGTAACCCACCTGGCTACTGAGCCGCGACAGGAGCCTGGGAATGATCTCAAGGGCCTCGCTGAACTCGCCCCCGATGCGGGTCAGGCTTTCGTCGATCAGGACCTTGTCACGGGGGCCGAGGCGGGCCGGCTGCAGGAGCGTGTCGACGTAGTAGCGATACCCCTGGTCGGTGGGGATGCGGCCCGCCGAGGTGTGCGGCTGGGCCAGGAACCCCATCTCCTCCAGGTCCGACATGACATTGCGCACGCTGGCGGGGCTGAGCCCTTCCCGGCTCATCTTGGAGATGGTCCGGGACCCCACCGGTTCCCCGGTGAGGATGTAGTTGACAATCACCTTTTTCAGGATCTCTTCGGCGCGCGCGTCCGACAGGCGTTCCGGCGGAGTCCTCTCTTTAGCACTCATAGCCTTCGAGTGCCAATATACCGGCACGACCCGGGTCTGTCAACCGTCCCCGCGGTCAGGATTTCCGCCCCGCCGGCTCGCCGCCGGTCTCGGCTGCCTCGCGGCTCCTGCCAAGAAGGTAGCCGTGGATGAAGCCGTCGAGGTCACCGTCCAAAACGCGCGCGACATCGCCGCGCTCGACGGACGTGCGGTGATCCTTCACCAGGGTGTACGGCTGCAGTACGTAGGAGCGGATCTGACTGCCGAAATCGATCTCCTTTTTCGCGCCCTCCTCCGCCTGGCGCTTCTCATCCCGCTTGCGACGCTCGAGCTCGTACAGGCGGGCCCGGAGGATTTTCATGGCCATGTCGCGGTTGCGGTGCTGCGAGCGCTCGTTCTGGCAGGACACCACGATGCCGGTGGGCAGGTGCGTGATGCGGACCGCGGAGTCGGTCACGTTCACGTGCTGGCCGCCGGCGCCGCTCGAGCGATACGTGTCGATGCGCAGATCCTTCTCGTCGACCGCCACCTCGATCTGGTCGTTCAGGTCGGGATAGGCGTAGACCGAGGCGAAGGAGGTGTGCCGCCGGCCGGACGAGTCGAACGGCGAGATGCGCACCAGCCGGTGCACACCGCTCTCGGCCCGCAGGAAGCCGAACGCGTTCTTGCCTTTCACCATCAGCGTGACGCTCTTGAGCCCCGCTTCCTCGCCCTTCTGATAGTCCAGCGTCTCGACGCGGTAGCCGTGGCCCTCGGCCCACCGCAGGTACATCCGGTAGAGCATTTCGGCCCAGTCCTGGGATTCCGTCCCGCCCGCGCCCGGGTGGATCGTCAGGATGGCGTCGCCGGCGTCATGCTCCCCGGTGAGCATCATCTCCAGCTCCTGATCGTCGAGCGCCGCCTGCAGGCTGTCCACCGCCTGCTTGAGGTCCAGGAAGACGTCCTCCCCTTCGCGCGCGAGCTCCGCGCACACCTCCGCCTCCTCGAGCTTCTTCTCGAGCCGCCGGAATGAATCGATCTCCTCGTTGAGCCGGGTGCGGGTTCTCAGGAACGTCTGGGCGCGGGCGGGATCGCTCCAGAGAGCGGGGTCGGCGACTTTCGTCTCGATTTCGGCGAGCTCGCGGGAGCGGGCCGGAAGATCAAAGATGCCTCCCGAGCTCCGCGAAACGGCCCTTGAGCGCTTCCACTCGTCGCACCAGCTCGTCGATTTCGAAACTACGGACGCCTTTCGCCATGGTCCTCGTCCGGGCGCGCCCGATCAGGTGGCCGAGCGCGAAAACGCCGCGCGGAGCGCGGCGGTTTGAAGGAGCGCTAGTATAGCACAGCCCCAGGCGAACAGGTCGCCGCAGCGGGCGTAGACGGTGCCGTCGTCCCTCAGGCCGACCGACCCGGCGAGCACGGCGCTCTGCATCAGCGGCGCGCTTGCGATGATGCGACCGTAGGGATCGATCAGCGCGCTGATCCCCGTGTTGGCGGCGCGCACCATCGACCGCCGGTTCTCAGCGGCACGCACGGTCGCCATCGCCAGGTGCTGGTAGGGCGCGGCCGAGCCGCCGAACCAGGCGTCGTTAGTGATGTTGACCAGAAGGGCCGCGTCCCGGCGCGCGACGCGCCGGACCAGCTCCGGAAAGATGGCCTCGTAGCAGATGAAGGTGGCGGCGCGTCCCGCCCGCGTCGGGAGCGGCTCGAACCGCTCCCCGGGAGTGAAGTCGGCGATCGCCCCCTGCACCAGCCGGTCGACGAAGAACAGCAGGCGCCCGAGCGGGACGTACTCGCCGAACGGCACCAGGTGGACCTTGTCGTACGACGCGCCCAGGACCCCGTCCGGTCCGATGACGAAGGCGGCGTTGAAGGCGCGCAACCCGCCGGCGCGGGGCGCGTAGTCGACGCTCCCGACGATGAGATCGACATCGAGGGTGCGCGCCAGCTCGCCGAGAAACGACACGTAGGCCACGTCCGTCACGACGCTCGACTCGGGGGCGGCGATGTCCGCCGGCCGGCGGACCGACACCGGGCTGGAGGACTCCGGCCAGACGATCAGCCTCGCCCCCGAGGCCGCCGCCTGGCGCGTGAGACGGGCCAGCTCGGAGACGATCACCGCGGCGTTGCCGGGGCTCCATTTCACCTCCTGCGGGACGTTTCCCTGGATGGCGGCGACGCGCAGCGACTTTCCCTGCGGCTGGTGGGACGCGGCGCGCAGCGCCACGATGCCTGCGATGTGGGCGGCGGTGGCAAGCATCACCAGGGCGCCCCCGACGGCGCGAGCGCGCGTCGTACCGGGACGCACGATCAGCAGGGCCAACCCGGCATTGGCGGCCATCACCAGCCACGACACGGCGTAGATCCCGCCCCAGGCCGCGACCTGCAGGATCGACGCGTTCCGGTATTGCGAGTAACCCAGAAGGCCCCAGGGGAAGCCGGTGAGGAACCGGCCGCGCGCCAGCTCCAGCGCGACCCACCCGACCGGCGCGGACACCAGGGCGAGCGGTCCGAAGCGCCGCCAGGATGCGGCGATCAGCCAGGCGAACAGGGCGAAGTAGGTCGCCAGGTAGAACGCGAGGAGGGCGAGGATGAGCCAGGACACGGCGACCGGCAGGCCGCCGTAGGTCTCCATGACCCCCGGGATCCAGTAGAGAAGGGCCGGGAAGAAAACCCCCCCGCAGGCATAGCCGCGCGCCAGAGCTCCGCCCCGGCTGGTCTCCTCCAGCGACAGGAGGAACGGCACGAGGGCAAGGAAGGCCACGACCCCGAGATCGGCGAGCGGGTACGCCAGCGCCAGGAGAAGGCCGGACAGGCCCGCGAGCATGGGACCGCGCCACGCGCCGCCCGGCAAGCTCCCGGGGTTCCTAGCATTCATGGAGCAGGAGGCGAAGCGGCTCCCGGACGTCCACGATTCCAAGAGAGGCCTTTTCGAGACCGGCGCGGAACAGCGTCGTTCTGCCCTGCCACGCGCTCTCCCGGCGGAGGGCGGCTGCACCGCCAGGGGAAGGAAGGATTCCGTTCTCCGGCCCAGTGCCGAGGAACTCGAACACCGGCACGAGCTGAAGAAGGCCCGAGCCCCGGCAGGACGGGCACCCCTGACCGACGAAATAGGACCCGGGAGGTGGCTGGCAGTGCCGAGGCCCCGGGGACATGACGTCGAAGAGATCGACCGGCCGGCGGCAGGCATCGCACAGGCGCTCCATCAGGCGCGCTCCCAGAATCCCGCCCAGCGCGTGCCGAAGGGACGTCAGCACCCCCTTGCGTGCCATCGACTCCGCGGCGGCGCAGGCATCGATCGCCGGGACGACGACGGCGATCGTGATCCGCCTCCCGGCCTGCTCTGCAGCGGCCGTGGCGCAGGAGGGGATCCCAAGATCGGGCAGGACGAGAAGATCCGGCGAGTCCGCCAGGGCGCTTTCGAGAATCGCCTCGAACGCAATGTCCTCTTCATCCTGCGCAAGCTCGATCGTCCTCACGCCGGGAAGACGCGCGAAGTCACCGACGGCGACTCTCCGCGGGCAACGATCCCCGAGCAGCGACAGGATGCAGGAGACTCCCGCCGCCACGTCCATCGGAGCGGACCCCGCCACGACGAGGAGCCCCCTCCGCTCCTCCGCGAGACGATCGACGGCCCGCACCAGCTCCGGGAGATCGTCTTGGATCTCCCGCCGCGTCGGCGTCGCCACCCGCTCCTCGCGCAGGTCCAGGTCGTAGGTGTCGCCCTCGATCCCCGGAAGCACCGAGACCGAGACGGCGAGGCGGCGTCCATCGACGAGGGCGATGAATCGCCCCTGTCGGGGAACCACGCGCCCCCGTGCCGACATGCCCGACAGCCCCTCGAGAAAGAGGGCCAGACCGGCGTAGGCCCCACACGGCTGCATCGACTCCTGGTTGCCGGCGCCGCGGCCGTCGAACGTCACACGCATCGCCAGTCCCTCCGGCTCGATGCGGAAGCGCCGCACACACCGGCGGACCGCGTCCGCGGCGATCGAGCGCAGCCTCTCACAGGCGGGCGCGCCGGCGCCCAGCATCTCGGGGAGGGCCGGCAGGATCCGCCGCCGGCGATCCGAGAGGATCAGATGGTGGTCTCCCCCGGGGCGATAGAGCACTCCCCTTTCCAGCTCCGACGGATAGAAGCGGGCCAGCACATCGGTGATGAGCGACGGGGGACAGATCATCGGATCGACGGTGAGACCGGTCATCTCTTCGACCGCGGGAATGAGCGCCGGGTTGTCCGCGCTCGCCAGGCCGAGAGCCAGCACTCCGTCCTCGATTCCGACGGGCACCATGCCGTAGTGGTGGGCCAGACGCCCCGGAATGAGGTCGATGGCCGGTCGCATGCGCAGGTCGTCGGCCAGGCCGGGCATGAGCGCGTCCAGGTTTTCGGTGAGGAACAGGTGTAGAGGCGCCGGCGTCGCCAGCCCCAGCTTGAGAAGGTTGTAGCCTAACCGGCCGCCCCGCAGCCGCTGCTCCTCCAGGCCGCTCGTCACCGCCCGCCGGGTGGCGATGCCCGCCTCGACCAGGAGATCGCCCAGCAGTCGGTGGTCATCGAGCGGCGCGCGTCGGTCACTCATGTTACAGACCGTCCTGCAGGACCCACGGTCGCAGGCGGGCTCGGCGCAGCACCCGCGCGGCGGCGTCCGCCTCCGGTCGCGTCAGGTAGCGTCCGGCGCGCACGCGGTACACGACCTGCCGGCCCGAGCGATCCTCCATCACGATCGCGGGAAAGCCGCGCTCCGCCAGGCGGTCGCGCATTCGCCTGGCCACCCCCGCGTCGCGCGTGGCGAGCGCCTGGACGATATAGGCAGGCGACCTGAGGCTCGCCTGTCCCGGCAGCGTCCTGACCGTATCCTTATTATTAGTCAGGGACGGGCTCGACGGGGGGGCGCCGCCCGGCGCCGCGGCGCCTT
The DNA here is from genome assembly GCA_036826235.1 of Acidobacteriota bacterium. Classification (GTDB taxonomy): domain Bacteria; phylum Acidobacteriota; class Polarisedimenticolia; order Gp22-AA2; family Gp22-AA2; genus Gp22-AA3. Next base: position 7,703 of record DAISWT010000114.1, read on the forward strand.
CGACCCGGGGCGCCCCCGCATGGCCGGGGGTCGGCTCCGCGCTGAAGCCGCCTGTCGCCGGCAGTCCGCCGGAACCCAGGGTCTTGTAGAAGGTCAGATCGCCCGGCGCGGACATCTGTTCCGTTCCGGGGTCCTGCGCGGAAGGATCGGGCCGGATGGTCCGTGCCTGGCCCTGCGTGACGGGTCTGGCACCGCGACCGGTCCATCGGGACAGGGCGAGAAGAACGACTGTCAGGATGAGGACCCGCAGGAGGAGCGCCCGGACGGAGCCCCCACCGCTCAACGCTTGCCCCCCATCGCCTCAAGCGTCTCTTCGTCCGCCTCGGAGACGCCTATCGAATTCTTCCCTGACAGCTTGATCTTCTGCATGGCCTTGTCGGCGCACTTGATCAGGCCGAGGCTGGTGCGCGCGTGGTC
>DAISWT010000115.1:0-5569 GCA_036826235.1 Acidobacteriota bacterium
CGGGCTGGAGGTGGGAGGCTCGGGGGAGGCGATCGGCCACGCCCTCGCCGAGTACGTCCGCGAGCTGGTGCGGGCGCTCGGGCTCCCGCCCCGGCTGTCCGAGGTGGGCGTGCCGGAGTCGGGGATCCCGGTGCTGGTGGACGGAGCGATGGGCGACGCCTGCACGCTCGTCAATCCCTGGGGATGGCGTCTGCCGCGGCACCTTCTCTCGTTCTTCGCGCGCCGGGGCCCGGCCCTGAGGGCCACGGCCGAGTTCGCTCCCGCCGCGCTCGACGATCGGGCGGGGGCCGCTCTCCTGGTCTACCTGGCCCTGGTGGTCGCCGGGATCGTCGGCGCCGCGCGGGCGGCCGCTCCGGGGCGCTCCGTCGGCTCGGAACCGGCGCCGGCCGCGGCCCCGTCGATGTCAACCGGCACCCTCCTGGCGCTCGGGGCGACGACGGCGATGGCGTTCGTCTCCATCCGCCATGTCGAGGTCATGGTGATCTTCGGGACGCTGGTGATCGCCTCCGGGTTCTCGCGGTATCTGCGGTCGAGGCTCGATGCCGGGACCCGCGCCGTCCTCGAGGCCGTGGGTGCGCGCGACAGGCGGTGCGGGGGCGGCGCGCTCATGATCGTCCTGGCGACGATCTTCGCGCTGGCAATCGGGGGCGGACTCCCGCGCGCCGGGTTCGACCCCCGCCAGTTCCCCGTGGGCGCCGTCGCGGCCTTGAAGGAATCGGGTCGGGCGCCGGACGGTCCGGTGTTCACTCCCGACTTCTGGGGCGGCTATCTGCTGCTGGAATGGCCGCAGGCCCGGGTGTTCGTCGACGGCCGGTGGGACATGTACGGGGACGCTTTCTTCGAGCGCTACGCCGGCATCTATCTGGGGCAACCGGGCTGGTCGAAAGCCCTTCGAGAGGCGGGGGTGACGCTGGTGGTCCTGCCGCGCGAGGCCCCGCTCGCCCGGACGATGCAGGCGAGCGCCGACTGGGCGCTGTGGCGCAGCGACGAGACCGCCTTGGTTTTCAGGCGGCTGGCGGATGTCCCGCCAGAGCAGCGGAGGCTCGAGGGGACGCCCACGGACGCGCGGACGCCGGCCGATTACGGCTGACAGGCGTCGCCGACACCGTTCGCGTCGGAATCTTCCTGTCCCGGGTTCGGCGTGTCGGGGCAGTTGTCGCACACGTCGCCCCGCCCGTCGAGGTCGCGGTCGGCCTGATACTGCGGGTTCGGGATGCGGGGACAGTCGTCATCGATGTCCAGGACCGCGTCGGCGTCGGTGTCGAGGCGCTGTGGCGCGCAGAGCGTGCTGATGGTGCGCGGCAGGCCGGCGGAGGTGAACCCGACGGTGCCCTCTCCGCAGCGATTGGTGGCGGCGATCAGGTAGTAGAAGGTGCTGCCGCGCGGCGGGTTCGCCTCGTCCGTGAACCCCCAGAGCGTGACTTCGGGTAGCACACAACCCAGGTCGGTGAGGAACGTGCTGGGCCCGCTCGCCGTGCCGCGATACACGTTGAACACGTTCGCCTGGGAGACCGGGGTGAAGGCGAAGGCCCAGGGGGGCGCCGCGTCGACAGCTTTCAGCGTGAAACCGACCTCTCCGGGGATGGCGCTGACGCTGTTGATCAGCGGGGCGCAATCGAGCCCGTCGGGCACCCCGTCGTTGTCGTCATCGGAATCGAGGCAGTTGTTGAGGCCGTCGCCGTCCGTGTCGGGGGCGTTGTCGATCAGACCGTCGCAGTCATCGTCGATCCCGTTACCGCAGATTTCCGGGATGGGGGTCCCGGGCGTGCAGGTCTGCGGCACACCGCCAACGCAGGCGGCGACGGTGCGGGAGCAGGCGCCGACGCCGCAGGTGACGGGTGGGATGCCGTCGTCCACCGCGCCATTGCAGTCGTCGTCGATGCCGTTGCAGACCTCGGGGGAGGGCGAGCCGGGGGTGCAGGTTTGCGGCGTCCCGTTGAGGCAGGCGATGACCGAGCGGGTGCAGGCGCCGGTGCCGCAGGTGGTCGTGGTCCCCAGGTTCTCGTCGATCGACCCGTCGCAATTGTCGTCGACGCCGTTGCAGACCTCGATCGCGCCCGGATGGATGGCCGGGTTCTGGTCGTTGCAGTCCACCGCGAACACGTAGCCGTCGTGGTCGCTGTCCTGGCAGGGATCGCCCTGGCCGTTGCCGTCGGTGTCGGTCTGGTCGGGATTGGAGAGGAACGGGCAGTTGTCGCAGGCGTCGCCGACGCCGTCCCCATCCTGATCGGTCTGGCTGGCGTTGGCGACGAGCGGGCAGTTGTCGTTGATGTCCGGCAACAGGTCGCCGTCGGCGTCGGCGGTCACGCTGACCGTGCAGGGCGGCACCGCGTTCGGGATCTCGCACGCCCCCGGAGGCGCGACCAGCCCCAGGCAGCCCTCGGCGCAGATGTTCACTCCGCTCACCAGGTAGTAGTACATCGTGCCGACCGGGGGGTTGCCGGTGTCCAGCGTCTTCAGATCGGTGGAGGAGCTCTCCAGACAGACATGGTTATAGGAGATCCGTGAGTGGATGTCCACGCTCCCCCGGTAGACATTGAACACATTGGACTGGGTGATCTTGGCCCAGCTCAACAGAGTCGGCTGGCCGGAGGAGACTTTGAGCGTCGGTCCCACCGGTCCGGGCGGTGTCTGGATCGAATAGACGAGCGGGGCGCAGTCCCGGCCGTTCGGCACGCCGTCGCCGTCGGTGTCCGGCTCGGGGAACTCGTAGGCCCCCAGGTCGACCGTCGCGGTTCCGTCGCTGTCGGCGTCCTGCACCCGCGGCGTGCCGTCCAGGTCAAGCGGCGACAACGAGGCCCCTGGCCCCGCCTGGCTGGTGCCCGCCTCGATGGCGGGCGACAGGGCCTGAAGACGAAAGTCCTCGGCGACGTTGGTGGAGCTGTCCCAGTTGGCCAGGAGCTTGAACGCCTGCGACGCGGCCGGCAGGGCCGGGGTGAATGTCAGAACGTTGGTCGTCGTGTTCACGGCGGTGATGGTGCGGGCCACCCCGTCGTTGTTGTATTCCAGCACCTGGTTCGTCTGGTAGCGGGACGCCATGAGCACAGCCACGGTGGTGGTGGTCCCGGCGGCGACGCTGAGGTCGCTGAACGCCGGCGGATGCACGAAGCGCGGGTCCAGGGAGAGGTTGTTCCGCAGCCCGATGACCTGGGTCTCGGTGAAATCGCCGCCGACGTCGTCGATGGACGCGGGCAGCAGCAGGTTGTTCCACAAGTCGGTGTAGCTGATGATCGGAGTGGTGATGTGGCTGTACAGGCCGGCGGACGTGCCCGCGGCGGTCACGGTGTTGGCGACGATGAGATTATTGGTGACGTAGACCGACGGGCTGCTGGTCTGCGAAAAGAGGGCGTCGACGCACACGCCGCCACCGTAGGTGGCGTAGGTGTAGCCGGAGGGCTTGGTGGTCAGGTTGACCGAGTTGCCTACGATGGTGTTGTTGGTGATCCGGGCGTCGGCCTGATAGACGTTCAACCCACCGCCGTAAATCAGCGTGGAGTTGCCGAACACCAGGTTGTCGTCGACGGAGACGGTGCCGTAGACCATGACCCCGCCGCCGCCGTAGGAGGAGCGGTTGCCGACGATGATGTTGCGGGTGACGACGGTCCCGTAGGCGCCGTCCACGCGGATGCCGCCGCCCTTGCCGATCTCGCCCTGGGCGACGTTGTCGGCGATGGTGTTGGCCTCGATACGGGTATGCGTGATGACGACGCCGATGCCGTTCCCCTCGACGTGGATGCCGCCCCCGACGGCCAGCGAGCTGGTGGAGCCACCGAGGGGGGGCGGGTTGACGACGTTCCCGGTGATGGTGTTGCCGATGATGACCGGGTCGCCGTAGCCGACGTAGACGCCGCCGCCGATCCAGTTGGGCTGCGGACCGGACATGACGTTGCCGGTGATGACGTTGTTGCTGACGACGGCGTTACCGAGGACGAAGACCCCGCCTCCGGAGATGCGCGCCACACCGCTGCGGTTCTCGCCGATACCGCCGGTGATCGTGAATCCCTCGATGGAGAAATCGGTCTTCACCCGGCCGCTGGTGCGGGCAGCAAAGATGACCGCTGCGCGTCCCGTGCCGGTGGCGTCAATGGTGGTGACGGAAGGGCCGGCGCCGATGACGTGGACGTTCGGGACGATGTAGAGGCGCTCGGGATAATAGCCGGCGGCCACCTGGACGGTGGCACCGCTGACGGCGCCCACGGCGATGCGGTTGTCGGCGTCGTCGATGGCAGCCTGGATCGTCCGGTAAGGCGCCGTCTGGGTGCCGCAGCCGGTGGTGCAGGTGCTGCCGTCGTCCACGTAGAGAGTGACGGTGCCCGCGGCCACGACCAGGCGGCCGACGAATATCAGGATGAGGAGCGCCGCGGCGCTCGCGGACAGCCGCAGGAACGGGGGACGTCGCAGGACGGACACGTGGGTCACATGTTCCCCGGCCGGTGCGACCGCCCTCCTGCGAGGGCCGCGCCCCTCTGACGAATTCCCCTGAGCGACCGTCACGCCCCCTCCGGGCGTCCTGGCCACGGCTCCCCCGTCAAAGCTTGAATCCGGATGGTCCTGGGGTTTGTACTTCATTTACTCTCATGTTGAAACTTGTCAACGTTTTTCGTGAATTGACACGATGAGCATCACCGGCGAACAATGATCGGGTGACCAGGAAATACGGGATGGCTGTTAACGGAAAACCGGCCGGGGGTGGTATCATATTAGGGTCGAGGAGGGCCCCGGTGGCAAAAAACCTGAACGCCTTTTCAGTGAACGAGCGCATCCAGCACGAGGACTATGGTCCCGGAACGATCACTGAAATCAATCCTCTCCACACCACGATCGAGTTCGACCAGGGTGGCCGACGGAAGTTCATGAGCAGCATGGTCCGCCTCGAGCGCAGCGACGTGGCCGCGCCCGAGCGCCGTCCCAAGAGGGCGCCGGCGAAATCGGTCTCCAAGGCGGCGAAGTCGAAAAAGTAGCCGCCGCCGTCGTCCCTAACGAGCCGCCGCGGGCCGCCCGGCCCGCGGCCGGATGATCTCCCCGAGCAGATCCGGTTTCGAAGCGTCGCGCTGCAGAACCGGGTATTTCTCCCCGTCGCGGTAATCAAGCCGGTAGGTGCGGAAGTATTCGGCGTTCTCGATCAGCAGATCGAGCGGCTCGCCTTTCTCCTTGGTGGCGCGAAGGGCCTGGCGCAATCCGTCGGGCGAGAAGCGCCGCCCATCGACGGCGATGAGTCTCATTCCGGGCCCGACCCCGGCCGCGGCAGCCGGCAGGCCGGGCACGGCGTCGAGGATGACGGCCTCGCCGTCGTCACCGGCCTTCTTCAGCCGCAGGCCGATGGAGGCGCTGGCGTCGACGATCTTGTCCGCCGCCTCCTGCGACCTGATGAAATCGGTCCGCGTGGAGCTGTAGGCCAGCCGCCAGCCGCTGCCTTCGATCCCGCCCAGCGGTGCGCGCGCGGCGACGGCGTAGACGCGCGTCTCGAAGAACCCCTTCCAGTCATAGGGAGCGATCTGGCCGAGCGCCGCGTACACGTCTTCGGCCGTGTAGGTCTTCACGGCGGGCGGGCCGCTCGTCCCTCCGTGGA
>DAISWT010000115.1:5648-8080 GCA_036826235.1 Acidobacteriota bacterium
CCTCGAGCCAGATGAGCACCCCCTCGTCGTAGAAATCGACGCCGCGCCGCCAGGCCGCCCAGCCCTGGGGAAGACCGTACAGGATCTGCGCGGCCACCGCCGTATCCACCAGCGGCCGCCACTCGCGGCCCGGGCGCAGGACGAGCCCGGAGGCGATGCGGGCCACCTCCTGGCGGAACAGATCCGGCGTCTCGAGACCGCTGCGCGCGGTCAGGACGTAGCCCAGATAGTGGGTCAGGCCCTCGTAGACCCAGAGGAGGTCGCTCTGCATCGGCTTCTGATAGTCGGGCGTCGCCAGATCGGCGGGGCGCCGGTATTTGCCGTTCCACGAGTGGACGAACTCGTGCGGCAGCAGATGGGCGTGGACGCGGCGCGGGTCCTCGTCGACCAGCGTGCGCTCGGGGACGCGGTCGTCGCTCGACTCGTGGTGCTCCAGACCGAAGTGCGCCGTGTGGTCGCTGAGGGTATACAGGAAGTGGTATTCGCCGTAGTGCGTGGCGCCGAACAGCGCCAGTGCCTCGTCCACCAGACGCCCGTGCGCCGCGAGCAGATCGGGTGTCATCTCGAGGGCCGCGGCTGAATCGGCGGCCATGTCGATCTCGTGCGGAGGTTTCGTCTGCGGGCTGAGCGGCACCTTCCTGAAGAAGGCCCCGGCCAGGACCGGCGAATCGACCAGCGTCGTGAGCGGCACCGGCCTGAAGCGGATCGTCGGCCCGTCCTCCGAGGCGACCGACAGGGCGCTGCCGTGCTGCCATCCGGGCGGCAGCGTCAGGCTCGCGGCGTAGGTCAGATCGTCGGACGACGGCCCCGCCGGATAGAGCAGCAACTGGTTCCAGGAGATGACGGCCAGCTGCGACGTCGCCGAGGCGCCGGCGCTGAATCCGTCGGCGGCGGCCGGTGACAGGAAGTCGAGGGCGACCTCGATGCTCCGGGATCCCTGCGGGACCTCGCAATGGAAGGTGAACATGTCGACCGTGTCGCGATGCCAGGGGATGGCCTTGCCGCCCGCGCTCAGCTTCAGCCCTGCGAGGTCGGCGATCGGACCGCTCGGCCCGTGCTCGCCCGGGATCCATTTGGGATAGAGGAGCGTCAAGGGACCCGGCGGGGCCGGCACCACGAGGCGCGCGTGGAAGATCTTGCGCGGCGCCTCGCTGGCATCCACGGCGATCGTGATCGGGGGGGCCGCGACCGTCGCGGACGATGAGGCGCGAGCGAGACAGAGGGCCAGGAGCGACAGCGCCCCTGCGGCGGACGTCCTGCGCGGCATGGTCACGACGCGTCTCCACGCGATGCTGCGGGGGGCGGGACACCATAGCACAGACCGTGCTTGCGCGGCCGGTCTTCGTTGATTAGAGTGAGGGGGTGTCGGGTCTCCTGCGCATCGAACCGGCGCACGCGCGCGGCGCGGGCATGGCGCTGGGGGCGGCCGTGCTGTTCGGGGGGAGCGCCCCCTTCTCCAAGATGCTGCTGGCGGAGAGCGGGCCTCTCACGCTCGCCGCGCTGCTGTACCTCGGCGCCGGGATCGGCCTGCTCGCCGCGCGACCGCGGCGCCGGGCGGACGGGGATCGCGGACTCCGGGAGACCGCGCTCAAGGCGGCGGACGCGCCCCTGGTGGCGGGCGCCGTCCTGTGCGGCGCGATCCTGGGGCCCTCGCTGATGATGCTCGGGCTGCAGCGCGTCTCGGCGGCCTGGCCGAGCCGCGCGAGGGCGACACCGCCGAACGGCGCGTGTACCTGGTCGAACGCGAAGCCGTGCACGCGCGCGACCGCGTCGAGCGCATACATCGCCTCCGCCATCAGCTCAGGCGCAGTGCCCGAGCCCGTGAGACAAGCGACCGTTTTCATGCCGGGACTCCTTCGAAGACGGCGTCGAGTGGATCGGCGTCGGGGCCGTCGCGCTGGCCTGTCTGTCCTGGTCGATCGACACGAATCTCAACCAGCGCCTGTCGCTGCGCGACCCGGTGGCTCTGGGACGGTTGAAGGGGCTCGCCGGCGGGGTCGTCATGCTCGTCATGGCCCTGGCCCTCGGGGAGAGGCTGCCGGCGGCGCCGGCCGTCCTGGAGGGCCTCCTTCTGGGATCGGTGTCGTACGGAGCGAGCATCGTGCTGTTCTTCCTCGCGCTGCGCGAGCTGGGAGCGGCCCGCGTCGCGGCGTATTTCGCGACGGCGCCGTTCATCGGGGCCCTGACCGCCGTCCCGGTCCTGGGGGACCGGCTGCACCGCGCCGACCTGGCGGCGATGGTCCTGATGGCCCTGGGTCTGGGGCTGCTGCTGCGCGAGAGCCACGATCATCCGCACTCACACGTGGAGATGAGCCACGATCACGCCCACGTGCACGACGAGCACCACCGGCACGACCACGGGCCGGAGGTGGTCGCGGGTGCGCCGCACGCGCACCCCCACCGCCATCCACCCATGACCCATTCCCACCCGC
>DAISWT010000116.1:0-7927 GCA_036826235.1 Acidobacteriota bacterium
GCGACGTCCTGTGGGGGAAGCTGGACTATCTGTTCATCGACCTGCCGCCCGGCACCGGCGATGTGCAGCTCACCCTGTCGCAGATCATCCCGCTCACGGGGGCGGTCCTGGTCACCACGCCGCAGGACGTGGCGCTGCTCGACGTCCGCAAGGCAGCCGCGATGTTCAAGAAGGTGAACGTGCCGATCCTCGGCGTGATCGAGAACATGTCGTACTTCAATTGCCCGCACTGCGGCGAGCGCGTGGAAGTCTTCAGCCACGGCGGGGGAAAACGGGTGGCGGAGCAGTTCGGAGCCCAGTTCCTGGGGGAGATCCCGCTCGACGTGCGCGTCCGGCAGGGGGGCGACGACGGCCGTCCGGTCGTCGTGCACGATCCGAAGGCCGGGCCAGCGCTGGCCTTCAAGGACATGGCGGAGAAGCTGGCGGCCATCATCAGCGTCAACACGTTCAAGAAGTACGAGCAGGAAATCGTCGCCCGGTCGTGACGTGATGCCCCTTCATTCGGTACACGCTCCCTCGTCGTTCCGCTCCCCGCGGCGCCGGCTCGCGCCGGCCGCCCTCGGCGCGCTCCTGTTCGTGGCGGCGTGGGGCGGATCGGCGGCCGCCGCCGACCAGGCGTCAGGCAAATCGAAATCGGCGGGCGGCGATCCCGCCGCGGGTGTCGTGGCGCGCGTCAATGGCAGGCCAATCCTGAGACGCGACTTCGATCTCTCGATGCAGATCCAGTTCCGCGGCCGCCGCCCGGCCAACGTGGGGCTCAAGGAGCTGCGGGCATCCCGCGAGAAGGTGCTCGAGCGCCTTATCGAAAACGAGCTGCTCTATCAGAAGGCGATCAAGACGGAGGGCCCCCCGCCGGACAAGGACGTGGATCTCGAGTACCAGAGCATCAGGGAAAGCTTCCCGTCCCCCGGGGACTTCTCGAAAGCGTTGCAGGAAAACGGGGTCAGCGAGACCGAATTCAAGGACCAGGTCCGGCGGACGCTTCTGGTGATGCGCTTCGTCGACCGGCAGGTCGTCGGCGACGTCAAGATCAGCGACGAGGACGTGAGACGTTATTACGACCAGAACCCGTCGGAGGTGACGCGACGCGAGGCGGTCGGTTTGAGACAGATCGTCGTGCAGCTCCCGCCGGACGCCTCCGTGGAGGCCCGCGCCCGGGCCCGCGAGAAGATCGAGGCGATCCTCAAGGAGGTCCGCTCCGGCGGCGACTTCGCGGTTCTCGCCCGCAGGTACTCGGAGGGCCCCGAGGCCTCCAGGGGAGGCGATGCCGGCCTGCTCATCAAGGGCAAGGGGCCGCCGGCGATCGAGCGGGTCGCCTTCACGCTGCAGCCCGGGCAGACCAGCGACGTGATCGAATCGCGACGCGGTTTCCACATCATCCAGGTCACCGAGAAGCGCCCGGAGGGTCCGATCCCGCTCGACCAGGCCAAAGAGAAGATTCGCGCCCGGCTCGCGGCCCGCGAGCGGCAGGACAAGATCCGCGCCTACATAGACCAGCTCAGAGAGCAGGCCCGGGTGGAGCGTCTTCTGCCCGCCGCGTCGTGAGACGGGCCGCCCCCGGGCCGGCGCAGAGGCGGTTCAGGAGAGCGTGCTGATCCAGCTCCTTTCTCTGGTGGGGGCCGGGCTGATCCTGGCGGCTTACGCCGCGCACCAGGCCGGCCGCATGGGACGGGACTCCCTTCTCTATCACGCGCTCAACGCGGTCGGCGGCCTGGTCCTGTGCGCCGTCGCCATCGCAGCGTCCCAGGTCGGCTTCATCGTCCTGGAGGGCGCGTGGACCGCGATCAGCCTCGTCGCGATCGTGCGCTGCCTCGGGCGGCATCCCTCCGGCGTCTGAGCCGTCCGCTGTCCTCCCGGCGGTAGATTCCGGGCCGGGTCAGCCGCGCCGGGTCGAGAGCCTTCCGGAGGGCCCCCGGGTCGATCAGCTCCTCCCGCATCGCCAGCTCCGCGATCGTCCTGCCGGTGCGGAGCGACTCCTTGACCAGCTCCGCCGCCCGCGCGTAGCCGATCACCGGTGTCAGCGCCGTCGCCAGGGAGGGGCTCCTCTCGAAGTACAGGCGGCAGCGGGCGACGTCGGGGAGGATCCCGGCCAGGCAGCGCCGGGTGAACGCCGCCACTGCCGCCTCGAGGATCGACATCGCCTCGAGAATGCCGTGCGCCATCACGGGCATCATCACGTTGAGCTCGAGCTGGGAGGCGGCGGAGGCCCACGAGACCGCCTCGTCCAGGCCGATCACCTGGAAACAGACCATGTTGAGCATCTCGCACATGACCGGATTGACCTTGCCCGGCATGATGGAGGAGCCGGGCTGCACGGCGGGCAGCGCGATCTCCGCCAGACCGGCGGTCGGGCCCGAGGCCAGGAGCCGCAGGTCGTTGGCGATCTTCCCGAGGTCCAAAGACAGGCCGCGCAGAGCGGAGGAGAAGGCGGCGAAATCGGCGGTGCTCATCGCGACCTCGACCAGATTGTCCGCCGGGCGCAGGCGCAGGCCGGTCTGCCGCGACAGCGCGCGCGCGATGCGCCGGGCGTAGCGCGGGTGGGCGTTGAGGCCGGTGCCCGCGGCGGTCGCCCCCAGGTTCAGTCGCCGCAACGGAGTCGCGGCGTCTTCGATCCGCCGCGCCGCGCGGGCCACCATCTCGCCGAAGGCGCCGAATTCCTGCCCGAGCATGATCGGCACCGCGTCCTGCAGATGGGTGCGCGCCGACTTGACCGTGCGCCGGGACCGGCGCGACAGCCGCCTCAGGGCCCCCGAGCACAGGCGCAACGAGCGCTGCAGGCCCGGAAGACTCTGCAGGATCGCGATACGCATGGCGGCGGGAAACGTGTCGTTCGTCGACTGCGACATGTTGACATGATCGTTCGGGTGGATCAGCGTGTAGTCGCCGCGGCGGCCGCCGAGGATCTCGATGGCGCGGTTGGCGATGACCTCGTTCATGTTCATGTTCTGCGAGGTGCCCGCGCCCGCCTGGTACACGTCGACCACAAACTGGTCCATGTGTCGCCCGGCAAGGATCTCGGCTGCCGCGCGGCGGATCGCGCCCCCGCGCCGGCGGTCCAGCAGGCGGAGTTCCATGTTCGTTGCCGCGGCGGCGTCCTTGATGTGGGCGTATGCCCGGACGAAGACCGCCGGCAGCCGCCGGCCGCTGATCGGAAAGTTCAGCATCGCCCGGCGGGTCTGAATGCCGTAGTAAGCGTTCGCGGGGACCGGGAGGCTGCCGAGCGCGTCCGTCTCGATGCGCTCTCCCGACGCGCCGCGTGTTCTTCGTTTCATCGCTCCATCCTGCGGCCTGTGGCCCGGATGCTAGCAGAGCGCGCGCGCGCGCGCCAGAGAACCGCTGATCCCTGTGTTAGAATCTTGGGGCATCAAGAAGATCCGGGACCGGAGAGCGAAACGGCCGGGGCCGGGAGATCGACAGGAGGCGCCGCATGGAGAATGACGCGATACCCCAGGTCGGCTCGAAAGCTCCCGACTTCTCTCTCGTGGGCACCGGGGGCAAGAGGATCGGCCTGAAGGATTTCCTCGGCAAGAAGAACCTCGTCCTCTATTTCTACCCGAAAGATTCCACCCCGGGCTGCACCATGGAGGCGTGCGGCTTCCGCGACGCCTACAGCCTCTTCGAGGGGAAAAACACCGTGATCCTCGGTGTCAGCCGCGACGGCCTGGAGTCGCACGAGAAATTCTCCGGCAAACACCGGCTGCCCTTCCTCCTCCTCAGCGACCCGGACGGAGAGGCCTGCACGGCGTACGGGGTCTACGGCAAGAAGAGCTTCCTCGGCCGAGAGTTCTTCGGCATCCACCGGACCACCTTCGTCATCGACACCACGGGCACCATCTGCCGCGTCTATCCCAAGGTCAAGGTGCGGGAGCACGCGCAGGAGGTGCTGCAGTTTATCTCGAGCGATCTGGCCTAGGGACCCGCCCGCCCGGCGGGCGGGCTCCCGCGGCCAAGCGACGGAAGCCCCCGTGCCGCACGTCGTCCTGGAAGGGCGCGTCACAATCGACGATGCCGCGCGCCGCTTCGAACCGTTCGTGATCCGGGAGCGGGACCTGGTGATCAAGGCGGAGCGCTTCTATCGGGAGCGGGACGGACGCGCGGCCCTCGTGGAGATGGTGGTCGTGGGGCCCGGCCACACCCAGAAGTTCTTTATCCAGCTTTCGCCCCGGCGCGGCGGGCTGACCGTGAGGCTCGAGCCGCTCACCGATCCCGAAAAGACTCCGGGCGTGCGCCGGGCGATCGCCCGCGTGGCGCACCGGCTGGCCGCGGCGACCGGGGCGCGTTACGGGAGCAGCAACATCCAGGATGACCTGATCCGCTGAGGGGGATCGATGCCGATCAAGGCGCGCTGCGGGCGGGCGGACGAGATTCCGCCGGGCAGCAGCAAGGTGGTGCAGGTCAACGAGCACGTGGTGGCGATTTTCAACATCGACGGGCGCCTGCACGCGATCGACAACACCTGCCCGCACCAGGGAGGGCCGCTCGGAGAAGGCTATCTCGAGGAGACGGCGATCGTCTCCTGCCCCTGGCATGGATGGACCTTCGATGTCCGCACCGGGGAATCGCCCATCGATCCCGAGATGAAGGTCCGGTGCTACCCCGTCCACGTCGAGTCCGGAGACATCATCCTCGAGATTTCCTAGGAGCCCGGGGCGGACTAGGCGGGCCGGGCGTAGCTGGCGCGGTGGATGACCCGTCCCAGGGCCAGATACTTCACCTCGTAGCTCGTCCGGCCTTCGGGACTGTCGATCGGGAAAAGGGGATCGGCGGTCTCCACGAGCCCGGCGTGCGACGGGATGACGGCGCGGATCTCCTCGAAGTACTCCAGCACGTCGGTGGAGACGTCGAGGTAGCCGCCCGCCGCCAGCGCCCGTCCCAGATGGGCGGCGGTGGCCGCGGTGAACAGCCGACGCTTGCGGTGCCGCTTCTTGGGCCAGGGATCGGGACAGTACACGTGCACGCGCGACACCGAGCGGTCCGGAAGCAGGTCGGCGAGCACATGGCGGGCGTCGGCGCGGTACAAACGGACGTTGGTCAGGCCGCGGCGTTCCGCCCGATCCTTGGCCACGCGCAGGTATTTGAGCGACCACTCGATCCCGAGAAAGTTCACCTCCGGGCGCGCCTCGGCCTGCGCCAGCAGGAAGCGTCCCTTGCCGATGCCGATTTCCACCTCGACAGGCAGGGCGTTTCCGAACAGGGCCCTGAGGTCGAGCGGCCCGCTCACCCGGCCGGGAACGATCTCGAGAGCGGGCCGTTCCTCGTCCGGCGCGAGGGGCGCGGAAGCCATCCCCTCGGGCGACGGAACGGGGATCGTCGTGTCGTCGGCGCGCTCAGCCATGGCGGATCGGTTCAGATGACGCGGCGGTAATCCTGGAGACGATAGGTCCAGACGCGCTCGCCGCAGTAACGCCTTCCCTCCGGGCAGATCGGGCGCGTTCCCGCCATGAGCCTGAGGTTGCAGGGCGGCAGCAGATAGCGCCCGATGCGCGGGTTGACCGCGCCGATCTGCAGCGCCTCGTCGAGGGAGGCGCGCCAGATCTCCTCCTGCGCGTTGTAGCACAGCCGCATGGCGTGCTTGTGATGCAGGTCGAGCAGGTTCGCCGACTCGGTGAAGCGGACCGCCAACGCGTTCGGGAGCACGTAGCCCGCGAACTCCTCCCCGGCGCCCAGGGCGCGCAGCCGGGCGAACCCGTCCCAGGCCGCCCGCATCGCCTCGCGGTAGCGCTCCAGGCAGCGCTCATCCGACAGGACCAGGAGGGGCGTCACGTAGTCGGGCTCGGCCGTCAGATGCGTGTGCAGGATCGGCCGCGACGCCGGCGTCATCCGGTGCCGCTGGTTCTGTGAATCGGCGGTGTGGCTCAGGCGCTTGCGGAACGTGTAGTGACAGTGGACCATGCAGCGCGACAGCTTGCTCAGGGTGGTCAGATTGAGCGCCTCGCCCAGGTGACGATTGCGCCCGGGGTCCATCACCAGATCGATCGCCTCGTTGTCGGGCAGCCGCTCGCTGGTCAGACCGAGCACTTCGCGCACCGCGCGCGCCAGCGTCTCCTCGTTCTTCGCAGGATAGTCCGCCAGGACCGAGACCCGGTCGCCGAGCCCGTGGTCGAACTCCCGCAGGAACGCCCGGCGCACGGCGTCGTCGCCACGGCCGAGAAGCGCCGTCGCGCGGTACTCGGCGGTCTCATCCTCGGGGATCGGCTCTTCGAGAATGGCCGTGTACGCCGGCTCCCGCGCCAGCAGCTCCTCGATCATCCGGCCGACGACCGTCCGCTGCTCCAGGGGTGTGTCGGGCTCACGGCAGATGCGGTAGTAGCGCAGGAGCGTGAGGCCGCTGACCGTGTGGTACAGGTAGGCGAAGGTCGCAACCGGCAGGACATAGCGCGCCACCTCCTGGGCCTTCTTCTGCACCTCCTTGTCGTATTTCACGGCGTAAGGCCTGCGCGCCGGGTAGCGGGCGTAATAGGCGCTCGACGCGGGCCCCGCCAGCAGGCGGCACAGTTCCTCGTAGGCCTGCTGCTGGCGCCCGATCGTCTCGTGATAGACCGCCAGCGCCCCGCTCTCCAGCGGTGGCACCGCGTAGTTCCCGGGCCTGACCGTCACGTATCTCTGGCTCACCTGCTCCGAGTTGTAGAACGGATGGCTGTGGAGGAACGACCACAGGAACTGCCGGCTGACGTTGCTCAGCGCGAACTGGAAGTGGGCGTGCTGCAGCGTCGTATGGTGCCCCGCCTGGTACAGGTCCCGCGCCAGCGAGTCGCGTCTTCGCTTCCGCTCCTCGCGCTTCTCGGTGGGCGCGGCGGGATCGCCGAGGATCTGCTCGTCCGGCACGATACCGCTTCCCGAGTAGCAGGTCCTCGCCGTCGCCACCACATTGTCGAAGGCCCGGGCGAAGGCGTTGGTGATGCGCACCTCGGGAGCCGGGGAAAGAAAGCGCCGGCCGTCGCGGTCGGAATCGGGGCCGGATGCGGATCGCGCCGCGGGCAAGGTCACGGCTCGATTATACCGGCGCCCCGGCGCGACGATCAACGCGTCGCGGGACGGTGTATGATGAGCGCTCCCTCGAAACGCAGTCGGGACACGGACGGTGGCTGACGATGCGACACCCGGGGAACGCGAGTCTTCGGACTTCGCCGGCGAAGTCCGTCCCGGGTCCGCCGGCCGGGTGCTCCTGCCCTGCCGGACGGCAGCCGCGGACGCGTGAGCGGTTATAATCCACGCCGCTCGGCGCGACACGGTCTCCGCCGGCGGGCCCCTCGATCCGGCCGGGGCCGGATCACGAAGAGGCGCGCGGGCGCGCGTCGGGAGGTCACGGTGGCCGACACCCAGGCGAACTTCGACGTCACCATCATCGGCAGCGGGCCGGGGGGCTACGTCGCCGCCATCCGGGCGGCCCAGCTCGGTCTGAAGACCGCCCTGGTCGAGAAGTCTCCCGCCCTGGGTGGCACCTGCCTGCACGTCGGCTGCATCCCCACCAAGGCCCTCCTGTACAGCGCCGAGGTCCTGGACCTGGCCCGCGACGCCGGGCGCTTCGGCGTGAAGACCGGCGAGGTTCGGCTCGATCTCGCGGCGGTCCACAAGCACAAGACCGACGTAGTGCGCCGCGACGCCAAGGGGATCGAGTTCCTGATGAAGAAGAACGGCATCACCGTGTACCAGGGTCACGGCCGGCTGAAGGGACCGGGGTCGGTCGAGGTGGCCTCCAGGGATGGCGCCCGACAGCTCCTGCCGTCCAGGAACGTCGTCCTGGCCACCGGTTCGGTCCCCAAGATGCTCCCCGGGCTCAAAGTGGACGGTACGCGGGTCGTCACCAGCACCGAGGCCCTGGCCCTCGAGTTCGTTCCGAGGACGCTGATGATCCTCGGGGCGGGGGCGGTGGGCGTCGAGTTCGCCTCGATCTACGCGCGTTTCGGGAGCGCCGTCACGCTCGTCG
>DAISWT010000117.1:0-460 GCA_036826235.1 Acidobacteriota bacterium
CGGGATCCCGAACTGCCTGACGCCGTCGAGCAGAAACCGCAGGCGGGGCCCGCCCGCCTTCTCCCGCTGGCGCGCCGCGCCGCACGCGGCGTCCAGGATCTCCCCGGCGGACATCCCGTGCGCGCGCCGGAAAATGCTGGGCGAGCAGAACACCTCGGCGTAGCGCACATTCTCCTCCTCGAGCCGGCGCGACAGCGCCTCCGTGATCGAGGCGAAGTCCCGGGGGCTCCGGATCTCCGCGCACACGCTCCGAAAATTCTGCAGGAAATCGGGAAAATCACGATGCGTGTAGAGCGCCGCCAGACGCGCACGGGTCCCGGCGTCGGAGCCTTCGCCGCCCGGGCCCGCGATCCGCTCCAGGGTCGCGAGCTCGACCGACCCCTCGAGGTGCAGGTGGATCTCCGCCTTGGGGAGGCGGCTCGCGAAACCGGGAGGACCGGCGCGGTCGCTCAACGACGCC
>DAISWT010000117.1:531-7851 GCA_036826235.1 Acidobacteriota bacterium
GTCGGTGAAGTGCACGACACCGGCGGCGTCGGTGTACGAGTGGATCGGCTGCGGCGTCGCGAGCGCCACCGGCACGGTCTTGGGGAGCGCCGGCAGCAACAGCGGCTTCTTGCCACCGAACATCTTGAGAATCCGGGCGACATACCGGCGGGTCTCGGGGTACGGCGGTACCGAGCGCGCGGCCAGGACGGCGTTCTCGCCCGCGTTGTAGGCCGCCAGCGCCAGGCGCGAATCTCCCTTGAACAGGTCGAGGAGGTAGCGCATGTAGCGCACGCCGCCCAGGACGTTTTCGGCCGGGTTGAAGGCGTCGACGACGCCGAAGCGCGCCGCCGTGTCCGGCATGAGCTGCATCAGCCCCTGCGCCCCCTTCTCGGAGACCGCGCGCACGTTGAAGTTCGACTCGACGGCGGCGACGGCGAATACCAGGTCCGGATGGATGCCATGCTGCAGCGCGGTGCGTTCGATCAACTCCCGGTACTCCTCCCCGGAGCTCGTCACGGGAAGCGGCCCGTGGCCGCGGTAGGCGCGCAGATCCTGGCGGTCGGGGACGTTGGTCAGGACCAGGGCACCGTTGGCGTCCCTGCGGTAGTAGATCTCCTCGCCGGCGGCCGCCGGGAGGATGAGGCCGGCGCTCGCGAGGACGACGCAGGCGGCGTGCTTCATCGCGCCGCGCCCACCTTCCGGATGACCCTCTCGACCATCTCCAGGGTTCGGCCCCGCGCCGCCTTCAGGTCGCCCGGCCTCCTGCCGCCGGCCTCGGCCATGTCGGGCCTGCCGCCGCCGCGGCCGTCGAACAGGCCGGCCAGCTCCTTGACGATCTCTCCGGCGTGCAGCGGCGGGATCAGATCGCGGCTCACCGACACGGTCACGGTCACCCGGTCGTCCCGCACCGACCACTGCACGATCACACCCGTCGGCAGCCGGCTCCGGCTGTGATCCACCAGGGCCCGTACCGCGTCCTTGTCGAGCCCTTCCTGCGGGCCGCGCACCATCACCTTCACTCCCGCGACCTCCCGGATCTCCTCCTCGCCGCCCGCCGCGCCGCCACCCGCGGCCATCTGAAGCTTGAGCGAGTCGATTTCCCGCTGCAGGGAACGGTTCTGCTCCAGAACCCGCTGCAGCGACTCGTGCAGGCCGCGGCGGTCGACATTGAGGGTCGTCTGCACGCGCTCGACGAGGGCGCCATCCTCGCGCGCCCGCCGGAGGGCCTCCTCACCAGCCAGCGCCTCGATGCGGCGGATGCCGGCGGCGATGCCGCGCTCCTGGGTCACCTTGAGCACGCCGATCGACCCGGTGCTGGCCGCGTGCGTCCCGCCGCACAACTCCATGCTGAATCCGGGCACCTCGACGACACGTACCTGGTCGCCGTACTTGTCCCCGAAGAAGGCGAGTGCTCCGCGGCGCAGCGCCTCGTCCAGCGGCATGACGCTGGTCCTGATCGGCAGGTCCCGGCGGATCACGTCGTTCACTTCGTCTTCGACCTGCGCCAGGATGTCGTCGGACAGGGCGGCGTAGTGGCTGAAGTCGAACCGGAACCTGTCCGGATTGACGAGCGATCCCGCCTGCTTGACGTGCAGCCCCACCACGTCCCGGAGCGCCGCGTGCAGCAGGTGGGTGGCGTCGTGGCTGCGCATCACCGCCTCGCGCCGGCCGCGGTCCACCTCCGCGCGCACCCGATCACCCGCCCGCAGACGGCCCTCGCGCACCACGACCGAATGCATGTTGAGCCCCGGGAGCGGCGCCTGCGTGTCACGCACAAAGGCGACGCCGGTCGAGGCGGTCAGAAAGCCGGTGTCGCCGACCTGCCCGCCGCCTTCCGCGTAGAACGGCGTGCGATCGAGCAGGACCTGCCCTTCCTCCCCCGCCGCCAGCTCATCCACCAGCGCGTCGCCGCGCACCAGGGCCAGGACCCGAGCGCCCTCGATGAGGGTCGTCTCGTACCCGCCGAATTCGATCTGCCGCACCGGCAGTCGCGCCGCCACGGCCGGCGCCGCCGACGCGGTCTGCTTCATGCCCCTGCGGGAGCGCTCGCGCTGCTCCTGCATCGCGTTCTCGAAGCCGGTCTCGTCGACCGTCAGGTGCCAGCCGTGGGCGACGTCCTTGATCAGATCGAGCGGCACACCGAAGGTGTCGTAGAGACGGAAGGCCTCGGGGCCGGGGATGACCGCCCGCTTGCCCGCGCTCAGGCCGTGAGCCAGTTCCTCGACCTTGGCGAGACCCACCGCCAGAGTCTCGGCAAAGCGCTCCTCCTCGCGGCGGGCGGTCTGCGCGATCAGGTCGCCGTGCGCCACGAGATCCTCATAGGGGTTCTTCATGACGTCGATGACCGTGCCGGAAAGCTCCCACAGGAACGGCCGTTCCAGGCCGAGCGTCCGCCCGAACCGGATGGCGCGGCGCATGATGCGGCGCAGGACGTAGCCGCGCCCGTCGTTGCTCGGCACGGCGCCGTCCGAGATCAGGAAAGTCATCGCCCGGACGTGATCGGCGATGACCTGCAGGGCCACCCGGTCCTCGGCGTGCCCCGGGGGTCGCCATCCCCCGTCCCGTGCGGCCAGCGCCTCCGCGGCGGCCACGATCGGCCTGAACAGGTCGGTCTCGTAGTTGCTGTCGACGCCCTGCAGAACCGAGGCGATCCGCTCCAGGCCCATGCCGGTGTCCACGCCGGTCTTCGCCAGCGGCTTCAATTCGCCGCCGGGCTGGCGATCGAACTGCATGAACACGAGGTTCCAGAGCTCCATGTAGCGCTCGCATCCCTGGCTCTCGCAGCCCGGTCCGCACGTGGCCTTGCCGCAGCCGAACCGGGGCCCGCGGTCGTAATGGATTTCCGAGCAGGGTCCGCAGGGACCGGTGTCCCCCATCGACCAGAAGTTGTCCTTCTCGCCCAGACGGAGGATCGTCTCGGCCACCAGGCCGATCCCCCCGCGCCAGACCTGGTAGGACTCCTCGTCGTCCCGGTAGATCGTCACCCACAATCTCTCCTTCGGCAGGCCGAAGACCCGGGTCATCAGGTCCCAGGCATACTCGATCGCCTCCTTCTTGAAGTAATCGCCGAAGGAAAAATTGCCCAGCATTTCGAAGAATGTGTGGTGACGGGGTGTGCGACCCACCTGCTCGAGATCGTTGTGCTTGCCGGAGACGCGCATGCACTTCTGGGACGAGGCCGCGCGCCGGTAGGGGCGCGTCTCGCGGCCGAGGAATACGTCCTTGAACTGGTTCATCCCGGCATTCGTGAACAGGATGGTCGGGTCCTGCGCGGGGATGAGGGAGGACGAAGGGACGCGCTGGTGCCCGCGCTCTGCGAAGAAGCGCAGGAACTCTTCGCGGATCCAGGTGGAGGTGCGCGGGTTGCCAGTCATCGGTCGTCCCCGAGGGCGCGCCATTATATCAAGCCGCCGCGGACGGCCGTACGGGCGTGGGCTACTTCTTTCGGGCGCCGCCGGCGCCATGGGCGCGCGACAGGTCGAAGACCGAGCCGCCCTGACCGGCGGCCCCTCCGCCGGCGTTCTCGAAACCGCTCTTGAGGGTGCTCTCCATCTCGCGCTGCGCCACGTCGGCGGTCGATTCGATTCCCTGCAGCTTCAGCTTGAACTCGTCCGGATTGCTGGCGCGGCGGAGCGCCTCCTCCATGGTGATGAGGTCTTTCTTGAACAGGCCGTAGATCGACTGGTCGAAGGTCTGCATGCCATACTGCGACGTGCCCTGCGCGATCGCCTCGTGGATCAGCTTGGTCTTGTCCTTGTTCTCGATGCAGTCGCGCACGAAGTTGGTGATACGCAGGACCTCCACCGCCGGCACGCGGCCGTTGCCGTCCGCCCGGGGCAGCAGGCGCATCGAGATGACCGACTTCAGGACGCTCGCGAGCTGCAGGCGGATCTGCTTCTGCTGATGGGGCGGGAAGACCGAGATGACACGGTTGACGGTCTCGGTCGCGTCCAGGGTGTGCAGAGTGGAGAAGACCAGGTGCCCCGTCTCCGCGGCGGTGAGGGCGGTCTCGATCGTCTCGTAGTCGCGCATCTCGCCGACCAGAATGACGTCGGGGTCCTGTCGCAGTGCGGAGCGCAGTGCGGTCGCGAACGACTTGGTGTCGACCTCGATCTCACGCTGGTTCACCAGGCTCTTCTTGTCCCGGTGCAGGAACTCGATCGGGTCTTCGATCGTCATGATGTGCTCGGTGCGCTGGTTGTTGATGTAATCGATCATGGCGGCGAGGCAGGTCGATTTGCCCGATCCGGTCGTCCCCGTGACCAGGATCAGACCGCGCCTTTCGTCGGCGATGGTCTTGAGAACCGGCGGCAGGAGGAGGTCCTCGATGCTCAGGATCTTCGCCGGGATGACGCGCAGCACCAACCCGACGGTGCCGCGCTGCTGGAACACGTTGACTCGGAAGCGGCCCAGCCCGGGCACCGAATAGGCCAGGTCGATCTCGAAGTGGTCCTTGAATTTCTGCTTCTGCCTGCCGCTCATGATGCTGAATGCCATCGCGATGGTGTCCTCCTGCGACATGCGGTTCAGCTCGCTGAGAGGCGCGAGATGGCCGTTGATGCGCAGGACGGGATGGCTCCCGACCTTGAGGTGCAGGTCGGAGGCCCTGCGCTCGGTGGCGATTTTCAGGAGGTCGTTGACGTGCATCGACTTGCGGCCGCTCCGCCGGGGAGAGTTCTGCCCGGATCACGAACGGGTGGAATCTAGGTTCCGGCCGTGTCAAAGTCAAGGAAGAGGCTTGTTTTCTGATTCTTACGCCGGGATCAGATGGGAGAAAGCCAGCGGTGCCGGTCGTCGGTCTGACCGGACGTGATCGATCTGAACTCGGCCTGGAAGCGGGAGGTGATTTCGCCACGCTTGCCGCGGGCGACCGGCACCCGGTCGATGGTGCGGATGGGCGTGACCTCGGCGGCGGTGCCGACGAAGAAGACCTCATCGGCCGTGTACAGCGCCTCGCGCGGGATGCTCCGCTCGATCAGGGGGATCTTCAAGTCCTGTGCCAGCTGGACGATCGTCTGGCGGGTGATGCCCGGGAGAATCGAGGCTGTCAGGGGCGGCGTGTGCAGCACACCCTTCTTGGCGAGGAACAGATTTTCGCCGCTGCCCTCGCTGACGTACCCGGCGGCGTCCAGGGCGATCCCCTCGACGTAACCGTTGACCAGCGCTTCCATCTTGATGAGCTGGGAGTTCATGTAGTTGGCGCTCGCTTTCGCCATGGCGGGCAGCGTGTCGGGCGCCGGCCGCCGCCAGGAGGAGACCATGACGTCCACACCCTTTTCGGCGGCGTCCTTGCCGAGATAGGCGCCCCACGGGTAGGCGGCGATCGCCACGTCGATCGGGCACGGGAACGGGTCGACCCCGAGGGACTCGTAGCCGCGATAGACCAGCGGGCGGATGTAGCAGGCCTCCAGCTTGTTGACGCGAACCGTCTCCAGGATCGCCGCCTCGATCTCCTCGCGCGAGTATGGAATCTCCATACGGTAGATCCTGCAGCCGTCGAACAGACGGTCGGCGTGATCGCGCAGACGGAAGACGGCCGGACCCCGCTGTGTCTTGTAGCAGCGGATCCCCTCGAAAATGCATGACCCGTAGTGAATGACGTGGGAGAGAACGTGCACCGTCGCCTGCTCCCAGGGGATCAGGCGGCCGTTCATCCAGATCTTCTCGGCCTTCACAAAGGCCATTCCGGCCTCCTCAAGAGACGGGCGGTGCCGAACTGGTCGCGCCAGTATAGGGCAGGGGGTGAAACGATATCAAGGGCGGCGCAGCACGAGGGCCGACCAGGGCCGCAGCCGCCGGCGATCCAGAAGGACGAGCCCGCATCCCGCCGCCGCGCGCAGCAGGCGATCCTCGTCGTCAATCAGGAGCCCCGCGAGCACGGCGCGCCCGCCCCGCGTCAGGGCGCGGGCGAGGTGGGGCAGAAGCCCCTCGATGGTCGAGGCACCGATGTTGACCAGCGCCAGATCGAACGCGCCGGATTGGCAGGCGGCCGCGACGTCGGATCGTCGGAGCTTGACACTCCCGACCAGGCCGTTGTCCCCCAGATTCGCCCTGGCCACGGCCAGCGCCGCCGGGTCGTCGTCCACCGCGACCACCCGCCCCGCCCCCAATCGGCAGGCGGCCATGGCCAGGATGCCGCTTCCCGTGCCCAGGTCGATGACGCGCTCGTCGGAGCGCAGGTGCGCCCCGAGCAGCCGCAGACACATCCGCGTGGTGGCGTGCTCGCCCGTCCCGAACGCCTGCCCGAACCGCACGCGCAGGACGCGGCGGCGCGGGGACACGGCGGCAGCGTCGCATCCCTCGGGCACCACCAGGAAGCGACCGATCGGCATGGGCCGCAGAGAGCGCTGCCACTTTTCGATCCACCGTCCCGCGCGCACCACGCTCAGGCGGGGCCGCGCCCTGGGGCCGAGCCCGACCTGAAGCAGGGAACAGCGCAGGCGCGCGGCGAGGCGGCGCCGCGGGGCCAGCCCGGGAAAGTAGGCGTCCAGCGTGAGTCGAGCGACGCGCCCCGCAGCGGTCACCTGCACGCCGAGGCAGCCGACGTCCCACAACCCGGCGACCGCCTGTTCCTCCAGAGCCGGCGGGATCACGACGCGGGCGCGGATGAAGCGGGAACGTTCGCCAGGCAAGCGAGTCAGCTGAAGATGTCCTTCACCCGGCCGAACAGATCCTTCTCTTTGTCTGCGTCGGCGGGCCGGGCCGGCTCTTCCGTCTCCAGAAGCTGCTGGTAGAGCTCGCGCTGCCTGCGGCTCGGCTTGGCGGGAACGCTGAGAGCGACGCTCACGTAAAGATCGCCGCGCGGGCCGCCGCCGGGACGGGGCAGTCCCTTGCCGCGGAGGCAAAACACCGTCCCGTGCTGCGTGCCGGGCGGAATCGCCAGGCGTGACGAGCTCTCCAGGGTCGGCACCTGAGCCTCGGTGCCGAGAACGGCCTGCGGAAGGGTGATCGGCAGTTCGACCATCAGGTTCGGGCCATCGCGGCGGAACAGGGGGTGCTCCTTGACATGGACGACGACGAACAGGTCCCCGCCCCGCCCGCCCTGCAACCCTCCCTCGCCTTCGCCGCTCACGCGCAGTCGCGTGCCGGTGTCCACGCCGGCCGGGATCTTGATGTTCAGGTGGCGCACCTCGCGCCGGCGCCCCTCTCCGGCGCAGCCCGGACAGGGCTCCCGGACGACGGTCCCGGTGCCTCCGCAGGCGCCGCAGGTCTGACTCAAGGTGAAGAAGCCCTGACGGTGGATGACCTGCCCCTGCCCGTGGCAGACCTCGCAGGTCGTGCGCGCGCCGGCCCGGGCGCCAGTGCCCCGGCAATCGGCGCATGCCTCCAGACGCGGGA
>DAISWT010000118.1:0-7771 GCA_036826235.1 Acidobacteriota bacterium
GGTCCCCTCCTTCAGCTCGTACGGTCCGAACTGGCAGAAGACCGACATGATGTGCCGCCCCGGCGGGGCGATCGAGTCGTCGTACATGGTCGGGATGACCGCCTCCAGGAACGGCTGCGACGACCAGCGTCCGTACTTGGCCTCGTCGTAGGCGCGCTCCATGTAATCGAGCGTCGGGCAGATGTCGATGGTGCCGCGGTGCTGCGGCCCGGGGACCTTGCCCGGCAGAGCGCTGAAGTCGGGCAGCTCGGCGAGCGCGTAGTTGACCTTGACCGACGAGCCGCTCGCCCGGAAGCGCTCGACGGCGCGCACGAACTCGGCCGGCAGGTCGCGGCCGGGGTCCATCAGCTTCAGGAAGGTGACCTTCGGGTCGGCGTTCGAGACCACCAGCCGCGCCCGGATCTCCTCGCCGTCGCGCAGGACGACGCCGCGCGCCCGGCCGTCGGCGACCAGGATGCGCTCGACCGGCGCGTCGCAGCGGATCACCGCGCCGCGCTCGCGCGCCGCCCGGGCGATGCACTCCGACACCTGCCCCATGCCGCCGCGCACCACCCCCCAGCAGCCGCGCATCCCGTCCACCTCTCCCATGACGTGGTGGAACAGGACGTAGGCGGTGCCGGGGGTGCGCGGCCCGGCGAAGGTGCCGATGACCGCCTGACCGCACAGGAGGGCCTTCAACTCCTCCGACTCGAACCACGAGTCGAGGAAGTCCCTGGCGCTGCCGGTCAGGATCTCGATCTCCTTGAACAGATCCTGCTTCAGCCCGCGCGCCAGACGCGCCGCGCGCAGCATCCCGAGCAGGTCGCGCGGGCGCGACGAGGCCGGGTTGGGCGGGGTCATCATCAGGAGCGGCTCGACGAACTCCGCCAGCCGGTTGAGGGTCCGCTCGTACTCCTCGTACCGGTCGGCGTCGCGCGCCGAGAACTTGCGGATCGCCTCGCGCGTCCTGGCGTAGTCGTTCCAGAGCATCAGGGAGCGTCCGTCCGGATACGGCTGGAAGTACGGCGGGTCCTGCGGATAGACCACCAGCCCGTGGCGCTTCAATTCCAGATCGCGCGCCACCTCGGGACGCAGCAGGCTGATGACATAGGCGGCGGTCGAGACCCTGTACCCGGGCCACGGCTCCTCGGTCACCGAGGCGCCCCCGACGTACGGCCGGCGCTCGACGACCAGGACCTTCAGCCCGCGCCCGGCGAGATAGGCCGCGGTCACCAGACCGTTGTGGCCGCCCCCGACGATGACGACGTCCTGCGTCCCGGTCATGCCGATGCAGCGCTCCTCAGTGGCGCATATCCTGCCACAGCTCGGCCGCGGCGTCCGAATCGATGCCCAACAGGGACCGGTACTCCTGCAGCGCCGCGGCGGAGTCGCCGAGCGCCAGGTAAGCCTCTCCGAGAGCGAGACGCGCGTCGGCGTCGTACGGGCGAAGACGCAGCACCTCGGTGAAGGCATCGGCCGCCTCCCGGTGGCGGCCGAGCCGGGCACGCGTCTCGCCGACGTAATACCAGGCCGACACCGACTGCGGCTGGGCGCGCGCCGCCCCCTCGAACGCGGCGAGGCCCTTCGCGTCGTCCCCCTTGAGCGTCCAGGCGCGCCCGAGACCGATCCATGCCTGGGGCTCGCCGGCGGTGGCGGCCGCGGTGAACGCCTCGATGGCCGGGTCGTACCGCCCCGCGTCGAACAGCACGAGGGCGTACTCCAGCCGCGCCTTGAGGTCAGCCGGGTCGCGCCGCACCTTCTCGCCGAAGATGCGGATGCCGCGGTCGAAGACCCGCCGGGTCGCCTCCGGGTCGTCCGTCCTGCGGAAGCGCACGCCCGGGAACTTGCCGGACGCCTGCTCCGGCCCGCGCGGCAGGATGCCGAGCAGGTCCATGCCGTCGCCGGTCTCCGCGAGGTAGACCGGGGCATCCTCGACGATCTCGCCGCGGACCGCGCTGCCGAGCCGCCTGTAGAACGCCTGGTCGTCCTCCCGCCACAGACTGTGCACCTCGTCGAGGGCCCAGAAATCAACGCCCCTGGCGCGCGCGTAGTCGAGCGTCGCGCGCTTGCTGTGCGCCATGACCCAGCCGCGGAAAGGTTGTCGGGCCACATGCGCGTCGGTGAGACCGAGACGGTCGAGGACCGGCAGACCGGAGTAGTACGGGATCGCGCCGACGCTGCTGATCGCCAGGAGAGTCTCCGGCGCGATCCGTCCCTGCCGCACCAGGCCGGACAGGCTCCGCCCCTCCGGCACGACGCTCGCCAGGAACAGCCGGTGCTCCTCCTGCCGGAGACCGACGTAGCCGCTCGACATCCTGCCGAGCAGCGCGCGGTAGGCCCGCGCGACGGTGCGCAGGACCGGAAGACGGTAGATCGGATCGCGATCGGGCGACAGGTAAGGACCGCCCTCGCTCGAAGCGGGGTCATCACCCGGGAAGCCGGCGAGGTAGTGATCCGGGAACTGCCGGTGACTCTGGTACGGCAGCGCCAGGAGCCCGACCAGCACGACGCCGAGCGCCGCGCCCGTGGCGAGACTGGCGCCGCGCCGGCGCGCCAGGTGCTGCGCCCCCCCGTAGATCAGCAGGAAGAAGAGCGGGAAGAGCAGGTCGAGCGGGCGGTACTCGAAGTGATCGCCGCCCACCGCGGCCAGGTAGAGCGCCTGCGCCGCCGCGACACCGAGGAAGAGGAGAGGCACGAAAGCGCTGCCGCGGCGGAGATGGTGCAGGACCGCGGCGACCACGAAAGGCAGCCAGAGATAGGCGGCGTACTCGAGCGCCCAGGCCCCGAGATAGGTCCAGCCCATGCTCCACCACACCCGGCCGCCGACCTTCGCGTAATAGGTGTTCGGCAGCCAGTCGCCGTAATAGAGACGCCGGAACAGCAGATGGGTCGCCACCGGCAGTGAATACACCCCGATCCAGGTCAACAGCACGCGCGCACGCAGCCGGTCGCGGGCATCCAGATAGACGCCGGCCGCGCCGAAGCCGGTCGCGGCGATCACCAGCCCGTCGGGCCGCGTCAGGGTCGCGAGCGCCAGCAGGATCGCGGCGACCGGCCGCTCCAGGCGACCGTGCTCGACCTGCGCCTGGACCTCGACGACGAGCCGGAGCAGCCCGCCGAGGGCCAGCAGCTCGAACAGCCGAGTCTCCAGCCCGCCGCTCGACCAGACCGCCACGCTGCGCGTCGCGGCCAGGAACAGCGGTGGCACGAGAATCAGCCATCGCCTCTCCGCCGGCGGCGGGAAGCGCAGCGTGAACCGGATCACCAGCCCCCAGAGCCCCAGCGTCGCCGCCAAGCTCAGGAGATTCGCGGCGGTCTCCGGCGGCAGCCCCAGCGCATCGCACCCCGCCAGCAGCACGACCCACAGGAAGTTGGTGTACCCCTCCACGCGGTCGAGATCCGGGTTGAAGACCAGCCCGTGGCCCTGGCGCAGATTGCGCGCGTAGCGGAACGAGATGAAGGCGTCGTCGGTCAGGAACCAGTAGACCGCGACGTGCGCCAGCAGGAGCGCCAGCGTCGCCAGCAGCCCCGCCGCCAGCAGCAGCCGCGCGCGGCGAGAGCCGCCCGCGCCATCAGAGCTCCCGGACATGCTCGGACGGTCTGCGGCGCGCCGCGGCCCACGGCGGGTTCGCTTTCAGGATTCGCGGGTAGACCGGACAGGTCCGCACGTGCGCCCCCGGCAGATAGCCGGTGCTGGTCAAGAACTCCCCCGTGATCTCCCCGCCCGTGAAGCGGAAGGTCTCCTTGAACAGCTTCACCCACGCCGCCCTGCCGAGCGGATGGTGCGCGTCCAGCCAGGCCGCGAACGAGCCGTGGCCGTCCCGCAGGGCCGCGATCCGCCGCGCGTTCTCGATCGCCGCGTCGACCTTCAGCCGGTTGCGGATGATGCCCGCGTCGCGCAGCAGCCGCGCCCTCTCCCGCCGCCCGTAACCCGCCACCCGGTCCACGTCGAAACGGTCGTACGCCGCCCGGAACGCCTCCCGCTTCTTGAGGATCGTCAGCCAGCTCAGCCCCGCCTGGTTGATCTCCAGAACCAGCCTCTCGAACAACGCACCGTCGTCGCGCAGCGGAAATCCGTACTCCCTGTCGTGGTACGGACCATGGTACGGGTGGCCCGGGGCGATCGCGCAGTAGCTCACCGCGCGCCTCCCGCCGGCCGGCCGTACTTCTTCATGATCCCCGCCAGCCGCTCGAGAGGCAGCGCGTACGCCGTGTTGCCGTCCCGTCCCACCGTCGTCGTCGCCATCGCCAGCGCGTTCAGGATCGCCTCTTCCGTGGCCTCCTCCGCCGCCTCGAAGATCGGGTCGAGATGGTCGTCGGGCACCACCGTCAGCGTGTAGGTCAGCGGCTTCGGATAGTGCGGCACCCGGTTGCCCGTCGAGAACGCCAGAAACAGATCGCCGCTGCCGTGGTGCGAGATCGTCCCGGTGCGCGCCAGCCCCAGCGCCGCCTTCGACGCCAGCCGCCGCAGCTTCAGATGATCGAGCGGCGCATCGGTCGCGACGACGATGATGATCGACCCGTCGCCCGCAGGGCCCGCGTCCCGTCCGCTTGCACCCGCGGCCCCTCCGCCCGCGCCCGCGCCGCCCGGCCCGCCGGTCCCGCCCTTCGCTCCGTCACCACCCAGACGCGGCATCAAGTCGGTGATCTCCCGGCCGACCGGCACACCCGCTACCAGAAGCTCGGACCGCCGCCCCATGTTCGCGTTCACCAGGACGCCTACCGTCCAGCCCCCGTCTCCCTTCGCCAGAACACGCGACGCCGTGCCGATTCCCCCCTTGAACTGGTACGACATCATCCCCGTCCCCGCGCCGACCGCCCCCTCCGCCACCGGCCCCGGGCCCGCCGATTCGATCGCCCGCACTGTGTCCTCCGCCGACACATGCAGCCCGCGCGCGTCGTTCAGCGTCGAGTCGTCGCACTCCGCCACCGTCGGCGCCACCACGTCGTCCGAGATGCCGATCTCCGGGTAACGCCTCAGCATGTATGCCACCACCCCGTCCATCACCCGTCCGATGTTCATCGTGTTCGTGAGCAGGACCGGCACCTCGAGCGCCCCCTGCGTGTCGATCCAGATGCTCCCCGTCATCTCCCCCGTGCCGTTCAGCACCCAGGTCGCAGCCGGGACCTTGTCGCGCCACAGGTCTCCGCCGTGCGGCAGGATCGCAGTCACCCCCGTGCGCACCGGCCCCCGCCCGGGCACCAGCTTCCCTTCCCCGCGCACCAGCGTCACCTGCCCGACCCGCACCCCCTGGACATCGGTGATCGCGTTGTTCGGACCCGGCGCCATCCGACCGATGACGATGCCGATCTCGCGCAGGCGTTTGCGGGGGGCGTCGGCGATCGCCGCGCCGCGGCTGTCCTTGCGATCTCCGGCGATTTCCGCTCTGCCCGCGCACAGGGTCACCCAGGGCCCCGCCACGGCACATATAAAAAAGATGATGAGCCACCCCGATCCGGTCCGTCGCCGTATCACCTGATCCTCCTTGAAGATATCCAATCCTGCCGGAACGCTGCTACGGACCGGACAGGAGAGCCAAGGCCGTCCCCTCTGCTTCATCCGCTCAGCGGACACACGCGCGACGGCTTTGCGAATGTTTCGACCCAAGCGTATCGTTGAAGTCAGCCGGAGCGAGACAGTCGTTCCGTGGAGTCCTCCCGTCGGAATCCCCTCGAAGAACGCCTGCCATGACCGACACGGGAGGTCCGCACCTCATGAGCAACGGAAAACCGAAACTCAGGACGAGAGCCCTGGAGATCTATGCCCTGACCGCCTGCCTCGGCGCCCTAAGCTTCTTCGCTATCGACGCGGGCATCGGAATCTACCACGTCATCGGGGCGGCCTGCCCGACGCTGACGGTCGGTGGGTGGGACATCTCCCGACACGAGAGTGATGAGGCCTTCCTGGAAGACCTGAACTATCGACAACGTCTTGCGGAGGGCAAGCCAGTGCCGCCGCGCGATCAAATTCCCGCCATGCGGGCGGCAAGCTGGGCGAGGACCCTGAGACGCGAGCGCCTGGAGAATCTCGTGAAGACTCTGGAGACGACCATCGGCGTGCTCGTTGGTCTGACCGTTTTTGTCATTCACTGGCGCATCGCCAGCAGAGCCCGCCAGGAGGTCGCTGCCTGACCTCGCGTGTTACGCGCGACGACACGTACGCTTGCTCCCCCACGTTGATCGGGGTATATTTCGATCACCTGACCGCCCTCAGCATGGCATCTTGTGCCCCCGAAGGGAGAAGGCGCATGCCCGAAACAGCAGTCCGCGAAGCCCCACCGACGACCAACGGCAGCCCCCCGCCGAAGCTCCTCGACCGGGTCCGCCAGGAAATTCGCCGCCGGCATTTCAGCCCACGGACTGAAGAGGCGTACGTCGCCTGGATCCGGCGGTTCATCCTCCATCACGCGAAGCGCCACCCGGCCGACATGGGCGAGCGTGAGGTCGGCGACTTCCTGTCCGGTTTGGCGACCAAGGGGCACGTCAGCCCCTCGACCCAGAACCAGGCTCTGGCGGCCCTGCTCTTCCTTTACAAGGAAGTGTTGCGCAGGGACCTTCCCTGGCTCGAAGGGGTGGTGCGGGCGAAGCGCCCCCCGCGGCTGCCCGTGGTGCTCACCCGCGCCGAGGTCGATGAAGTCCTCGGAAACATCCACGGTGTGCCGCGGCTCATGGCCGCGCTCCTCTACGGCGCCGGCCTCCGCCTCATGGAATGCTGCCGTCTACGCGTCAAGGACGTCGACCTCGCGCGCGGCGAAATCATCGTGCGCGACGGCAAAGGACGCAAGGACCGCATCACCATGCTCCCCGCGACACTGCGCGAGCCGCTCGCCGTCCACCTCCGGACAATGGGCCTGCAGCACCAGGAGGACCTGCGCCACGGCTGGGGCCACGTCGAGCTTCCCGGCGCGCTGGCTCGCAAGTACCCCAACGCCTCGCGCGAGTGGGCCTGGCAATGGATATTCCCCGCGACCCGACGCTATCGCGACCGCGAAACCGCCCAGTGGCGCCGCCACCACCTGCACGAGTCCGTCCTGCAGAGATTGATGAAGATCGCCGTCCGCAAGTCCGGGATCACCAAGCCCGTCAGCTGTCATACCCTGCGCCATTCGTTCGCCACGCACCTGCTCGAGCTCGGCTATGACATCCGGACCATTCAGGAGCTTCTCGGCCACAGCGACGTGACGACCACCATGATTTACACCCACGTCCTCAACCGCGGCGGCCGCGGTGTCCGCAGCCCCCTCGACCGCGATCTCTGAACGGCACCACGACTATGATCACCACAACATACTCCGGAGAGCCGATCACAGATAGAGAGGGGTCGCCCACCCTGACTGTCTCCACCCAGGTAAGCGGGAACGACGGCGAGGACAAAGAATGGGGCAAGGTCCGGCGCAAGAGGATGTGGGACGTCCAGCCCGATCGCGTCAGAGTCGTCGCAAGAAGTCGGCCCCAAGGCATCCCCTGCGGCCGCAAGGACCGGGGCTGGCACAAGTCCACTTTTCCATCCCACGATTGCGCCCTGACCTGCGGACAGTTCCACCTTCCTGGGTGGGATGTCGAACGATGCCCTGACCGCGGCGCACAGATGACGTTTCGCGGCTGCGACAAACGACAGCGAGACCGTTCGATCGAGCTACAATCTTCCTTGAGGCACAGCCCCTCACCCTCGCGACGGAGATGCCGAAGCGATGCCTGTCGCGTTTCTGGTCACGCTTGCTATGTTTAGTGAATTAGGCTGTCCAGCGTCGTGCATGCGGTGTTTAGGGATTTAGACTGACAGGATCCAAAT
>DAISWT010000119.1:0-1924 GCA_036826235.1 Acidobacteriota bacterium
GCGATCACAACGCCATCCTCACCGCTGCGGATCGTGCGCGGCGCGCCGGTCAGCTTCAGTGGAACATTCAGCGATTCCGATCCGAACGACAGCGTGACCGCTTCGTGGATCTTTCCTGACAATTGGGCGTCCGCAGCGGAATCGAGCGGCCAAGCCGTTACTCACACGTTCAATCGCGCCGGAAGGTTTCCGGTGACGCTGCGCGCTGTCAATCGCAGCGGCGCCATCGGCGCGGGTTTCCTGGCCGCCGAGCCGCCACACCCGGCCGCGTCTGCGAAGGCCGTCGGCGCGACTCTCGGTCCGGGGCCGGTGGCGCTCGGTCTGAAGGTCAACGGCCAGACGCAGACGGTGCGCGTCGAGCCCCGCGTGACGCTCCTCGACGTCCTGCGGGACCGCCTCGACCTCACCGGCACCAAGAAGATCTGCGACCGCGGCGAGTGCGGCGGGTGCGCGGTGCTTCTGGACGGCCGTCCGGTCTACTCGTGCATGATGCTGGCGCTCGACGCGCGCGGCCGATCGATCATCACCATCGAGGGAATCGCCCCCAAGAACGGGCTGCACCCCCTCATCGACCGGGACGCCTTGCAGTGCGGTTTCTGCACCCCCGGCTTCGTGGTGGCCTCGAAGGCCCTCCTCGATCGCAACCCCAGACCGGATCTGGACCAGGTGCGCGAGACGCTCGGAGGGCACATCTGCCGCTGCGGCACCTACCCCCGGATCTTCGAGGCGGTTCTGTCGGTCGGCGGCCGCGGCCGCCCGGCCGGGACCTAAGCGTTCATCATGGCGAGCCGGCGCATCATCAAGATCGGGCTGGACGGGGGGTCGCGGGACGTCGAGGTCCAGGTTCCGGAGGGCGAGCCGCCGATCTGGGACGCCGCCGCGCGGCTGTGCGTCGTCGGACAGCCGGTCCGCCGGCTCGACGGTGCGGCCAAGGTGACAGGGACGGCGCGCTACACCTACGACATCAGCCTGCCCGGGATGCTGTACGGGAAGATCCTCCGCAGCCCCCACCCGCACGCCCGCATCCTGTCGATCGACGCCACGCGCGCCTCGAAGCTCGCGGGTGTCAAGGCGGTGATCGTCTTCGACAGGCCTGACTACTTCGGCAAACTGGAAAGCTCGGAGGATTCCGGCCACCCGATGGAGTCCGACGCGGGCGGAAGCGAGGGGCTGAAGAAGCGCCGCATCCGATTCGCCGGCGAGGAGGTCGCCGCCGTCGCCGCCACGACGCCGGAGATCGCCGAGGACGCCCTCGAGCTGATCGACGTGCGATACGAGCCCCTGCCGCACGTCGTCGATCTCGAGGAGGCCCGCAGGCCCGGCGCCCCGAAGGTCTATCCCCAGGGCAACCTGGCACCGCCGAGCGTCGGCGAGCAGGGAAGCGTCGAGGCCGGTTTCAAGGCGGCGGACGCCGTCGTGGAGGGGACCTACACCACGCCGGTGGCCCTGCACAACGCGCTCGAGACGCACGGGGCGGTGGCGCGCTGGGACGGTGGCAAGCTCACCGTCTGGGCCTCGACGCAGGGCGTGTTCGGCTTCCGTGACGACCTGGCGAAGTTCTTCAACATCCCGACAGCGAGCGTGCGGGTGCAGAGCGATTTTCTGGGCGGCGGATTCGGCGCCAAGTTCGGCGCCGGCGTCGTCGGGGTGGTCACGGCGCTTCTGGCGAAGAAGGCGCAGGCGCCCGTGAAGCTGATGCTGGACCGGCAGGAGGAGAACCTGGCGACCGGCAACCGGCCCAGCTCGGTCCAGTGGATCAGGATCGGCGCGAAGCGGGACGGGACGCTGACGGCGATTCACCTCAAGTCGCACGGCACGGGCGGCATCGCCGGCGGGGCCGGCGTGTCGGGACCGGTCCGCATGTTCTACTCCTGCCCGAACGTCAGGACCGAGGAGCAGGACGTGTTCACCAACGCCGGGTTCG
>DAISWT010000119.1:1934-7726 GCA_036826235.1 Acidobacteriota bacterium
CATGCCGTTCCGGGCCCCCGGGTTCCCGCAGGGCTCGTTCGCGCTCGAGTCGGCGCTCGACGAGCTGTCCGACAGGCTCGGGCTCGACCCGCTCGATCTCCGCAAGAAGAACTATGTCGAGCAGCAGGGCAAGGTCCTGATGCAGGAGTACGACCAGGCGGCGAAGGCGATCGGCTGGTCCCGCCGCCGCCCGCCCGCGGCCACCCCGGCGAACGGCGAGATCCGCCGCGGCCTCGGGATGGGAACCGCGGCGTGGGGGATGTACGGCGGCCCGCCGGCCGACGCGACCGTGCGCATCAGCTCCGACGGCAAGGTCGAGTGCGTCTGCGGCACGCAGGACATCGGCACCGGCACGCGCACCGCCATGGCGATCGTCACCGCGGAGGTGCTGGGACTGAAGCCGGACCAGGTACACGTCGTCCTCGGGGACACGGCCACGGGGATGTACTCGCCGGCCTCCGGCGGCAGCGTCACGCTCACCTCCATCCTGCCGGCGGTGCGCTCGGCCGCGGAGGGAGCGCGCCGCAAGCTCCTCGAAGCCGCCGCCCCGGGGCTGGGAGCGAAGCCGGAGGATCTCGACCTGAGGGATGGCCGCATCGTCGCGGCCCGCGGTGGGAGGTCGGTCGGCTTCGCGCAGGCGGCCGCGCGTCTCAAGTCCGCGGTGATCTCCGCGCAGGCGTCGCGCGTCGACAACTATAAGGGGATGGGTGGCGAGTCGTGGGGCGCGCAGTTCGCCGAGGTCGAGGTCGACACGGCGACCGGGCAGGTGCGCGTCCTGAAGATCGCCGCGGCGCATGACGCGGGCCGGACGATCAACCGACTGACCTCGGAGAGCCAGATCAACGGCGGCGTGATCATGGCCCTGTCGTACGCCCTGCTCGAGCAGCGCGTCATGGACGGCCCCACCGGCATCGTCATGAACCCCAACCTCGAGGACTACAAAATCGCGGGACCGATGGAGATGCCGGAGATCGTGCCGATCATGGTGCACGCCAGCGACGTGGCCAACAGTATCGGCGTGAAGGGGCTGGGTGAGCCGCCGATTGTGCCGACGGCGGCGGCGATCGCCAACGCCGTGAGCAACGCCATCGGGGTCCGGGTGCGCGACCTGCCGATCTCGCCCGACCGGGTCCTCGCTCTTCTGGGCAAGGTCAAGGAGGCCTGAGACCATGCGCCGCTTCGCCGTGGTCGAGCCCGCGTCGCTTGGAGCCGCCACCGAGATCCTGGCCGTCCAGGGAGCGCGCGCCCTGCCGCTCGCCGGCGGCATCGATCTGCTGGGCGAGCTGAAGGACGGCATCGCGCGGCCCGAGACGCTGGTCAACCTCAAGGCGATCCGCGAGCTGGAGTACGTGCGCTTCGATCCGGACGGCACCCTGCGTCTCGGCGCGCTCGCGACCCTGACCGCCGTGGCGGAGGACGGCCGGGTGCGCCGCGATTTCCCGGCCGTCGCCCAGGCGGCCTGGAGCGTCGGCTCGCCGGAGATCCGCAACGTCGGAACGGTCGGCGGCAACCTGTGCCAGAGACCGCGCTGCTGGTACTACCGGTCGCCCCTGCACCCGTGTCTCAAGAAGGGCGGTGACGTCTGCTTCACCACCCTGGGCAACAGCCGCTATCACGCGATCCTGGGCGGCGGGCCGTCGTTCATCGTGCACCCGTCCGACCTGGCGCCGGCGCTCATCGCCTGCGACGCGCGTGTCATCGTCGCCGGCCCCTCCGGCCGGAAGGACATCCCGCTGGAGAAGTTCTATGTCCTGCCGAAAGTACGCCTGGACCACGAGACCATCCTGAAGGCAGGCGAGATCGTCGCCGAGGTCGTGGTGCCGCCCGCCGCCTCGACCGCCTCCGGCATGAAGAGCCTGTTCATCAAGGTCAGGGAGAAGGACTCGTTCGATTTCGCACTGGCGAGCGTCGCCGCGGCCCTCCGCATGGACGGTGCGATTTGCGGGGCGGCGCGCGTCGTGCTCGGCGGCGTCGCCCCGGTGCCCTGGCGCTCGGACGAGGCCGAGAGGGCCGTGACCGGCAAGTCGATCGATGTCCCGGCCGCGGCGCAGGCGGCGCGGGCCGCGCTCAAGGACGCGTCGCCGCTGCCGCACAATGGCTACAAGGTGCCGCTGGCCGCCGCGCTGGTCCAGAGGGCGCTCCTCGATCTGTCGGGACGGGGTCGCGAGCCGGTGCCGGCCTGAGACCGGGTGTCACGCCTGATGCGGACATGAGCGAAAGCGGCGGTGGCGCGGCGGGCGGCGGCAATCCAGCGGCCGGAGGACTGCCGGGGCTGTGCCGCCACCTGCGCACCAAGAGGTATTACTACGGCTCGATCGACGAGGTTCTCGAGGTCGCGGACCTCTCGACCACAGCCCAGTTCTGGTGCCTGAGGACGATGCGGGTCGTCGGCCCGGACGAGGGGTTCGTTTCCCCCGGTTCCTGCCGCGCCGGCCGGACTTGCTGCGATCCTTCGGAAGCCTGACCGTCCGCTCCGATCACGAAACCGTCACCTGCCGCTGAAATCTCTGGACCCGGCGCCGCCTCGCCGTATATTTCGGGACTCTATCATCATGAGTACGCCGCGCCGTCACGCCGCCCGACTGCTGCCAATCGCCATCGGAGTCTGCCTGACGATCTCGGCCGTCCCGAGCGCCCGAAGCGAACGCCTCACGGCCGCGCCCGAGGGCCGGGTCGCGGTGCGTTCCGGGGATCCGGCGCCCGGCTCCGCCCGCTTCGGGCGCGGTTTTCAGAGCGTCGCCACGGGGCCCGGCGGGCTCCTGTTCATCGACGCCGCGGGCACGGCCCTGTTCCGGAAGAGCGGCGATGCAACGAGCATGATCGCGTACGTGGGGGAGACGACGGCCGGTGGCCGGGCGATTGCCTCTCTGGGTGGCGTCGTTGCGGCGGCCGACGGAACCGTCGTCTTCTTCGCGACTCTCGCCAATCGGGGTCAGGGCGTCTTCCGGGTCACGCCGGGCGGCGGCCCGCCGGAAGAGGTCGTACTGACGAACGATATCCTGGAGGTGAGGGACGGTCCGGCCACGGTCGGCTTTCACTACGGGGCGGCCGTCGATGCGGACGGGGCCGTCCTCGAGGCGATCGGTTTCTTCGAAGTCCCGCCCGCGATCGTCCGCTTTCCGCGCGGTTCGTCTCCCCAGATCGTGATCCAGTCCGGAGACCCGCTCGGTCCGGGAACGTTCGCGGGCCCGATCGCCGGGCCCGCGGTCAACGCCCAGGGCCGCATCGTTCTGAGCGCCTGGCTCAATACGGGTGACGCGGTCGTGTCCACGATGGCTCCGGGCGAGACACCGGTGGTCCTGTACATGCTCCCCCCGGCCTTCCTGCCGCAGGATCCGTTTCTCGCCAGCGTGTCACCCGCCATCAACGATGCCGGGGAGGTCGCCTTTCTCCTGGTGGACCGGGGAGCGCTGAAGGTCCGGGAAATCAGCAACGGCTTCGGCTTCACGGCCGCCCAGCGCGGCATGCCGGCTCCCGGGGGCGGGACGATCAGCACGATTACGGACTTTCCTCCGGTGATCGATTCGGCGGGCAGGATCCTGTTCGGCGCGCAGCGCTCGAACGGACGCCAGGGTCTCTATCTCGCCTCGAGCTCGATCACCAGGCTCGCCGAGGAGGGCATGCCGGCGGGAGACGCCGGCAGCCTGACCCACCTCGACGTCGCGCTCGGCCTCGCGGCCGCCTCTTTGGCCATCGACGGCACGCTGCATTTCGCGGCCGACGCGACCTCGGCCTCGGGGATCTTCTCCAGCACCGGGACGGCCGCGGCTGCCGAGGTGCGCTCCGGCGATCAGGTTTCCGGGCCGCGGTTCGCGTCGTTCCTCGATGCCCGGGTGCCGTTCCTGGGCGGCGGTCCGTCGCTCGCTCCGGGCGGCCTGATGATCTTCGACGCCACCGTCTCGGGAGGGTCGCGCGGTCTGTTCGTGCGCGACCGCGCCGGAGCCCTCACGCGCGTCGCCAGCGACGGCGACTCCGCCCCCGGCGGCGGTCATTTCGCCGGAAGAAACTTCTCCTTCTCCTCGATCAACGAGAGCGGTGCGTTCGCGTTCCTCGGTTCCGCACCGGATACCGGGCCGACCCCCATGATCTCCCTGTACTACGGCGTTCTGGGCGGCGCCCTCAGGAGGGTCGTCGATACCCAGGTGGTTCCTCCGGGGGCGGGGGGAGGTTTCGGGGGCGGCATCCCGGCCGATCGTCTCGCCGGTGCTCCGTCGCGCCTCAACCGGCGCGGGCAGGTCACCGTCCCGGTCCGCCAGGTTGACGGCACGTCGGTCCTGATGGGCTACGACGGCAGCTCGTTGTTCCGGGTCGCGGGACCCGGCGACGCTGCCCCCGGCGGGGACGTGTTCGCCGACGCGTTCACCGGTTCACTGTTCACCGGCCAGCCGGTGCCACCGGTCCTCGGAGACGACGGCTCGCTGCTGTTCGGCGCTCAGACCGCGGCCGGAGACTCGGCGCTCTACGCGACGCGTCTCGCGGCCGGTGGGGGCGGTGTTCCCCTGCGCGTCCTCGGGCTCGCGGACGACGTGCCAGGCGGCCGCCTCTCTCCGTTCGAGGTCCAGGCGCTCGACCAGGACGCCTCGGGAAGCGTCGCGTTCCAGTCGATCTACAGCGACGATTTTTATTTTGCGGACTTCGTGAAGGGGGCGGGGCCGCCCATCCGGGTCGCGGCACGGCTCGACCCGGTGCTCGACCTCGGAAACGTTCTGTCGGTCACGCCGTCCCTGGCTTTCATGGGCGGGGGGACGCTCGCTTACGGCGCCGGTCTGTTCGACGGCAGCACGGTGATCCTCGCCGGTTCGCCGGGGGAGGGCGATCCGCTGATCATCGCCTCGACAGGCGGCACGTCTCCCGATGGCGGCGCCTACCTTTCCTTCCAGTCCTTGCAGGCGAACACGCAGCGTCCGGGCCGGCTCGCCTCGGACGGCCGAGGAACGCTGGCGCTGGCGGTATCGACGACCGCCGGTCCCGAGGAGATCGTGCTGTTCGGCAGGGCGAACGAACCGCCGGTTGCGAACGCCGGGCCGGACTTGGCGGTGGAGTGCGCCGGGCCAGCCGGGACCACCGTGACGCTCGATGGCGGCGGCTCGTCCGATCCGGAAGGCGGCAGCCTGGGATATCACTGGTCGTGGCCGTCCGGTGTGGCGGAGGGCGCGCGCCCCGCGGTGGTCTTGCCTCTGGGCCTCACCACCGTCACGCTGGTCGTGGACGATGGCGAGCTCAGCTCGGCGCCCGACACGGTCGCGATCGAGGTGCGCGACACAACGCCGCCCTTTGTCGTCGCGCTGGCGGCCCCCGGTCTTCTCTGGCCGCCCGACGGTCGGCTGGTCAAGGTGTCGTTCGACGTGGCGGCCCGCGACCTCTGCGATCCCTCCCCGGCCATCACGCTGGTGGCCGTCACGAGCAGCGAGCCGGGCGCCGGCAGGCCGTGGCCGCAGTACGCAGACGCCCTGATCGGGACCGACGATCGCGGAGTGTCACTGCGCGCCGATCGATTAGGCACGGGATCGGGACGGACCTACATGGTCACCTATCGTGCGGCCGACCGCTCCGGCAACTCTACCGAAGCCGGCGCCACCGTGGCCGTGCCGCACGACCAGCGTCACTGATTCCCGGGTACGGCGAAGCCCGGACCGGGGCGCCGGAGTTCCGTGCTAGACTCCCGGCCTCGTGCCGCGACCGTCCCGTGCGCGGCGCGCTCCGGGCACACCGTCGCCATGCAGCGGATCGTCCTTCTGGCCCTTGGCCTCGTCGCGGCGGGCGGCGCCCCGGCCCCGCTGTCGCGGGCGGCC
>DAISWT010000120.1:0-547 GCA_036826235.1 Acidobacteriota bacterium
CCAGCGCTTTTTCATAAATAAACCCGGCACAGATCACATCTTCCACCGCCAGCCCGTTGGACTTGAATATCGTAATGGCAGCGGGATCGGTGCGAGCTGCGGCTTTGCCCGCCACCACATCTCTTAGCTCGATGACGCGGTCGTCCCAGGCGCGATCGCCCCAGGCAAGCAGCAGGTCTCCCGACTCCATGCGCGCCTGTTCGATCGAATCGACCACGATCAGCCCGGCGCGGGCGATCGCGGCGTCGTCCAGCTCCCGCCGATCGGCGCGGTTGCTCCCGATCGCGTTGACATGGGCGCCCGGCGAAAGCCAGGCGGCCCGCAGGACCGGTTGCGTCGATGAGGTCGCGGTCACGACGATGTCGGCCCCGCGCGCCGCCTCCTCCGCCGAGGCGCAGGCGGCCACCTTCACGCCGCACGCCGCTTCCGTCTCCCGGCAGAACTCCAGAAGACGGTCGCGGTCCCTGCCGAAGGCGTTGATTCGCTCCAGTTGCCGCACCGTGGAGATCGCCTTCGCCTGGCTCCTGGCCTGCCAGCCCGTGCCGAT